>JARIBR010000044.1 GCA_029258695.1 Quadrisphaera sp. | reverse complement strand
AGCCGTACCGGTTCGTCGGCGTCACCGGCATGAGGACCCGCGCCGGTGACGACCGTGCCGAGCACCAGCACGACGGCCGCGACCACCGCCATGAGCGCCGCCAGCTGGCGGAGCACCGGGTGCGCGGCGGACACGAGCGGCGCGTCGCTCTCTCGCGCGCGCAGCAGCAGCACCGTCGAGACGGACACCAGTGCCGTGGAGACGAGGAAGTGCAGCATCACCGCGCCCGGGCTGAGCTGCGTGCGCACGGTGATGCCGCCGATGACCGCCTGCACGAGGACGCCGAGGAGAGGGGCCGCACCGAGCAGGCGCAGGCCGCGCGAGCGCCCGCGCAGGCGCCACACGGCGACCAGGACCGCGAGGGCCAGCGCGCCGACGACGAAGGAGAGCAGCCGGTTGCCGAACTCCACCCAGGTGTGCATCTGGAGCTCGGGCTGGAACAGCGGCGTGAAGGCTCCCGGCTCGCACTGGGGCCACGTCGAGCACCCGAGCCCGGAGCCGGTGAGGCGCACCAGCCCGCCGGTGAGGATGATGCCGATCTGCGCGACGAGGTTGGCCAGGAGGATCCGCCGCGTCCACGGCCCCACGGGCCCCGTCACGGTGGGCTGGGCGCTCCACCGCCGGCGCACCTGCTGGCGCAGACCGCCGCCGTGACCACCGTGGCCCTGCTGCGCCGCTGGCGGGCCGTCGGTGGGGTCGGCGGGACCGGTGGTGAGGGGGTGCGCGGTCACCGGACCAGGGTAGGTCAGCGGCCCTTCGACCCCCGGTCGAGCGGCTGTGAGACCGCCCACCGCCCGAGCCTCTGCGGGCCGCGCACGACGGCCCGGGCCACCCGCTCAGTCCGACCAGCGCACCCAGCGTGCGGCGGCCGCGGCGCCGAGCACGGCCCACGCGGCCATGACGACCAGGGGTACCACGGCCAGGCTCCCGTCGATGGTCGCCGCCCTGGCCGCCTCGCCCATGGCGCCCGAGGGGAGCAGCACCGCGACGGCGGCGAGGCCAGGGGGCAGCACCGCGGCGGGCAGCAGGACCCCGGCACCGAGCAGGAGGACGTAGACGACGTTCGCGATCGCCAGCACGGCCTCCGCCCGCAGGGTGCCGGCGAGCAGCAGCGCGAGGGAGACCAGCGCGGCGCTGCCCAGCAGCAGCGCGACCAGCAGGGCGGGCAGCGCGGCGCCACCCGCCTCCCAGGGCCTCCAGCCGAGGGCGACCGCGACCGCTCCCAGCACGAGCACCTGGAGGGCCTGGACCACCAGGACCGAGCCCAGGCGTCCGGCGAGGAACCCCGACCGGCCCAGCGGGGTCGTCGCCAGCAGCCGCAGCACCCCGTAGCGGCGGTCGAAGCCCAGCGCGATGGCCTGGCCGGTGAAGGAGGTCCCGAGCACCGCGAGGGCGAGCACGCCGGGGGCCGCGAGGTCGACCCGCGCGAGCCCCGCCCGACCGGCCGGGAGGGCGAGGGCCTCGAGGGGCGCGTTGACGAGGACGACCAGCGCGAGGACGGGGAAGCCGAGGGAGACCAGCAGCTGCTCCCCGTTGCGCAGGAGGGTGGTGGTGTCGAACGCCACCGCGCGGGCGACGCGCGAGGCACGCGGGGCTGCGCCGCCGCGCGGGCGCAGGTCCAGCTCCGCCGGGCGCGCCCGCGACGCCTCGGGGGGCGGGTCCGCCCGGACGTCGCTCACCGGCGTCCCCGTCGGGCGCGGCGGCGGCCGGTCCGGCCGGCCCCGGGGGCGGGCGGGTCCTCGCCGGAGAGCTCGAGCACCACGTCGGCGAGCGAGCGGCGGCCCACCTGGAGGTCGCGCGGCATGACGGCCCGCGCGGCGCACCACGACGTCACCGTCGCGAGCACCTGGGGGTCGATGGCGCCACCGGTGCGGGGGACCACCTCGTACCAGCCCGGCCTCACCTCGCCGGCCTCCACGCTCGTCGGCAGGGCGTCGCGCAGGGGCCGCAGGTCCAGGCCTGCCGGCGCCCCGAAGGTCAACCGGTCCTGGCCGCCCCCGGTCAGCTCGGCGACGGTGCCGCTGGCCGCGACGGCGCCGTCGGCGAGCAGGACGACGGTGTCCGCGAGCGCCTCGACCTCCTCCATCGAGTGCGTGGTCAGCACCACGGCGACCCCGGCGTCCCGCAGCCCGGCCAGCAGCGCCCAGACGGCAGCACGACCTGCGAGGTCGACCCCCGCGCTGGGCTCGTCGAGCAGCACGAGCTCGGGGCGGCCGACGACCGCGCAGCACAGGGCGAGCCGTTGGCGCTGGCCACCGGACAGCCGCCGCACCGTGGTGGCGGCGAACGCGTCCACCCCGAGCGCCGCGGCGAGCGCGCCGACGTCCAGCGGCTCCTCGTGCAACGAGGCGACGTGGCGCAGCACCGCCAGCGCCGGGGCGCCGGCCGGCATCCCGCCGTCCTGCAGCATCACCCCCACCCGCGCGCGCACGCCCGGGTCGCGCGCGTCGAGGCCGAGCACCCGCACCGACCCGGCGTCCGGTCGGCGCAGGCCGGCGACGCACTCCACCGTGGTCGTCTTCCCCGCTCCGTTGGGCCCCAGGACGGCGGTCACGGCGCCGGCGCGGGCGGTGAACGAGACGCCCCTGGCCGCCACGACGTCGCCGTAGCGCTTGGCGAGGGAGTCGACGACCAGGGCGTCGCCGCTCCCGCGAGCCCCGCCGGGGGCGCCGACCGCGAGGCCGCCGGGGAGATCTGCGTCGGCCCTGCCGGAGGTGTCGTCACCGGGGGTGACGCGGCGGCGGGAGGAGGGTGGCGGCGCGCCGGCGGTGGCGGACGCCGCGGCAGAGGTCACCGTCGGAGTGTACGAGCGCAGCGGCGAGGAGCGCGGGTCGAGCCGGCCCCGACGCTCGGTCGACGGAGGGATGCTTTTACGGCACACTGACGTTGTGCAATTCATGGGTGAGGGCGAGGTGACGGGGTCGGGAGCGCTCGGCAGCGCCACCCGGCAGCGCGTGCTCGCCGCCGTCGCCGCGGAGGGCCCGGTCACCGCAGCCGCCCTG
Source organism: Quadrisphaera sp. (assembly GCA_029258695.1). The sequence continues at coordinate 19,107 of JARIBR010000044.1, read as the reverse complement.
GCCGGACGCGTGGGCCTGACCCCCGCGGCCGTGCGCCGGCACCTCGACGTCCTGGTCGACGCCGGCCTGCTGCGCGGCGGGGAGCCCGTGCGCACCGGCGGACGCGGCCGTCCGGCGACGGCCTTCGGCGCCACCGACGCCGGGCGGGCAGCGGTCACCGGGTCGCTGCGCGGAGCCGCCCAGGAGGGCAGCGACCTCGCGGTGGCCGCCCTGCGCCAGCTGGCGGCGCTCGGCGGGCGAGGAGCGGTCGAGGTGGTCGCGCGCGAGCGCGCCGCCGCCCTGGTCGCTCGCTGCTCCGGCGCCGTCGAGGCGGCGGGCGACGACCTCGCCGATCGCGCTGCGGCGCTCGCGCGCGCCCTGGACGGCGACGGGTACGCCGCCAGCTCGCGCGCCGTCGCGCCGCCGGCGGTCCGCAGCGCGGCGTCGGCTGGCGGGGCGGTGCGCCCCGGTGCGACGATGGCCCCGTCGGCGGTCCAGCTGTGCCAGGGCTCCTGCCCCGTGAGGCACGTCGCCACCGAGTTCCCCGAGCTGTGCGAGGCGGAGACCGATGCCTTCGCCGACCTGCTCGGCACCCACGTCCGACGCCTGGCCACCCTGGCGCACGGAGAGCACGTGTGCACCACGCACGTGCCGCTCATGGTCGCCGGCGGCGCTCGTGCCCGCCGCGCGGCGTCACCGGCGCCCTTCCGCAGCGCCCCCCGCACCACCGCAGCCATCCCCACCACCGGAGGGACCACCCCATGACCACCACCGCCGAGCCGACGCCGACCGCGTCGGCCCCGCCCGCGCAGCCGGCGCCCAACGACATCGAGGCCCGCAACCCCGAGCTCGCCGGCCTGGGCACCTACCAGTACGGCTGGTCGGACTCCGACGCCGCCGGCTCCATCGCCAAGCGCGGCCTCTCCGAGCAGGTCGTCCGCGACATCTCGGCGCTGAAGGGTGAGCCCGAGTGGATGCTCGCCACGCGGCTCAAGGGCCTGAAGATGTTCGACAAGAAGCCCATGCCCGACTTCGGGAGCGACCTGTCGGGCATCCACTTCGACGACATCAAGTACTTCGTGCGCTCGACGGAGAAGCAGGCGACCTCGTGGGAGGACCTGCCCGAGGACATCAAGAACACCTACGACAAGCTGGGGATCCCCGAGGCCGAGAAGCAGCGCCTCGTGGCGGGCGTCGCCGCCCAGTACGAGTCGGAGGTCGTCTACCACCAGATCCGCGAGGACCTGGAGGAGCAGGGCGTCATCTTCGTGGACACCGACACGGGCCTGCGCGAGCACGAGGACCTCTTCCGGGAGCACTTCGGCACCGTCATCCCCACCGGCGACAACAAGTTCGCTGCGCTCAACACGTCGGTGTGGTCCGGCGGGTCGTTCATCTACGTGCCGCCCGGCGTGCACGTCGACATCCCGCTCCAGGCGTACTTCCGGATCAATACCGAGAACATGGGCCAGTTCGAGCGCACCCTGATCATCGCGGACGAGGGCTCCTACATCCACTACGTCGAGGGCTGCACCGCGCCGACGTACACCACGGACTCGCTGCACTCCGCCGTCGTGGAGATCGTCGTGAAGAAGAACGCGCGGGTGCGGTACACGACCATCCAGAACTGGTCGAACAACGTCTACAACCTCGTCACGAAGCGGGCGACGGCCGCCGAGGGCGCGCTCATGGAGTGGGTCGACGGCAACATCGGCTCGAAGGTGACCATGAAGTACCCGGCCATCTTCCTCATGGGCGAGCACGCCCGGGGCGAGACCCTGTCCGTCGCCTTCGCCGGTGAGGGCCAGCACCAGGACGCCGGCGCCAAGATGGTGCACGCCGCGCCCCACACCTCGTCGTCGATCATCTCGAAGTCCGTCGCCCGCGGCGGCGGTCGCGCGTCCTACCGCGGCCTCGTGCAGGTCCTCGAGGGCGCCAAGCAGGCTGCCTCGACGGTGCGCTGCGACGCGCTGCTCGTCGACTCGGCGTCGCGCTCGGACACCTACCCGTACGTCGACGTCCGCGAGGACGACGTCTCGATGGCCCACGAGGCCACCGTCTCGAAGGTCTCCGAGGACCAGCTCTTCTACCTCATGAGCCGCGGGATGGCCGAGGACGAGGCGATGGCCATGATCGTCCGCGGGTTCGTCGAGCCCATCGCGCGCGAGCTGCCCATGGAGTACGCGCTCGAGCTCAACCGGCTGATCGAGCTCCAGATGGAAGGGGCCGTGGGTTGAGCGGGACGATCATCGACGAGGGCATCTCGATCGGGGACGGCGCCACCGCGCCGGCTCCGGTCCCCGGTGACGAGCCGGCGGTCGCCACCGGTGAGCGCGCCGCGGGCCAGCACGGCAACGTGGCGCACTCCCACGGCGCCGGGTCCCCGACCGCGCCGGGCGCCTCGCGCGCCTCACGGCTCGCCGCCCACGACCCCTCGGCGTTCGCGTCCCCGAGCCCGCGCGCCGAGGAGTGGAAGTTCACCCCGCTGAAGCCGTTGGAGCCGCTGTTCTCCCGCGCCGGCGAGGCCGCCTCCCGGGTCGCGGTCGAGGTGGTGGCGCCGGACGGCGTCACCCACGAGCTGCGGCCCAGCGAGGTCCACCGCGCCTACACGCCCGGCGACCTCCCGGCGGCCGTGGCGTGGGCCGACGCCGCCGCGAGCGGCGGGGCGGACGTCGTGACCATCCCCGCCGAGGCGGTGCTCGAGGACGCGGTGACCGTCCGGCTCACCGCCGCCGGCGAGCGCAGCATCGGTCACCTGGTCATCGACGCCGGGGCCTACAGCGACGCGACCGTGGTGATCGACAACGTCGGGTCCGGCGTCAGCGGCGCGGGCGTCGAGGTGCGGGTCGGCGAGGGCGCGAGGCTCCGTGTCGTCAGCGTCGCGCAGCACGACGACGGGGCGGTGCACGCTGCCCAGCACGAGGCGCTCGTCGGCCGCGACGCCACCTACAAGCACGTCGCCGTCACCCTCGGTGGCGAGCTGGTGCGGGTGTCGGCCACCGTGCGCTACGACGGACCGGGAGGGGACGCCGAGCTGCTCGGGGTCTACTTCGCGGACTCAGGGCAGCACCTGGAGCACCGCTCCTTCGTGGACCACCAGGTGCCGCAGTGCCGCTCGAACGTCACCTACAAGGGCGCCCTGCAGGGCAAGACCGCCCGCACCGTCTGGGTGGGTGACGTCCTCATCGGCGCCGGGGCGCTCGGGACCGACACCTACGAGCTCAACCGCAACCTCGTCCTCACCGACGGCGCTCGCGCCGACTCGGTCCCGAACCTCGAGATCGAGACGGGGGAGATCGTCGGGGCCGGCCCCGCCCGCGCCACCGGCCGGTTCGACGACGAGCAGCGGTTCTTCCTGGGGTCGCGCGGCATCCCCGAGGACGTGGCGCGCCGCATGGTGGTGCGTGCCTTCTTCTACGAGGTGCTGCAGCAGATCGGCGTCCCCGCGGTCACCGAGCGCCTCGCCGAGGCGATCGACGCCGAGCTGGCCGGGGTCGCGCTGCCGGCGGTCAGCGGCTGATGGCCGAGGTGCGCGTCTGCTCCGCCTCCGAGGTCCCCGCCCCCGGCGCGCTGCAGGTGCTGGTGGCGGCCGGCGACGGTCACCAGGTCCCGGTGGCGGTCGTGCGGGACAGCTCCGGCGACCTCCACGCCATCGGTGACACCTGCAGCCACCAGCAGGTGTCCCTGTCCGAGGGGGAGGTGGACGGTGACCAGATCGAGTGCTGGCTGCACGGGTCGCTGTTCGACCTGCGGACCGGCGCGCCCGACTCGCTGCCCGCCACCGCCCCCATCCCGGTGTACACGCTGAGGCTCGACGGCGACGACGTCCTCGTCGACGTCGACGCACCCGCGCCCACCGCCTCCCTCCAGACCCCAGGAGCCTCATGACCACCCTCGAGATCCGCGACCTGCACGTCTCCATCACCGAGTCCGACGGCGCCGCCAAGGAGATCCTGCGCGGCGTCGACCTCACCATCGCGTCGGGCGAGACCCACGCGATCATGGGCCCCAACGGCTCGGGCAAGTCCACGCTGGCGTACTCCATCGCGGGACACCCCAAGTACGAGATCACCTCCGGCACCGTCACCCTGGACGGCGAGGACGTCCTGGCGATGAGCGTCGACGAGCGCGCCCGCGCCGGTCTCTTCCTCGCCATGCAGTACCCCGTCGAGGTCCCCGGCGTGACCGTCTCGAACTTCCTGCGCACCGCCAAGACCGCGATCGACGGCGAGGCGCCGAAGCTGCGCAGCTGGACCAAGGACGTCAAGAAGGCCATGGACGACCTGCGCATGGACCCCACCTTCGCGGAGCGCAACGTCAACGAGGGGTTCTCCGGCGGCGAGAAGAAGCGCCACGAGATCCTCCAGATGGAGCTCCTCTCGCCGAAGGTGGCCATCCTCGACGAGACCGACTCAGGGCTCGACGTGGACGCGCTCAAGGTCGTCGCCGACGGCGTCAACCGCGTGCGCGACACCGGGGAGACCGGCGTGCTGCTGATCACCCACTACACCCGCATCCTGCGCTACGTGAAGCCTGACTTCGTGCACGTCTTCGTGGCGGGCCGCATCGCCGAGCAGGGTGGGCCCGAGCTGGCGGACGACCTCGAGGAGAACGGCTACGACCGTTTCCTCTCGGGCGCCTCCGAGAAGGCGACGGTGAGCGCATGAGCGCCGACGCCACGACCGCCCCGGGCGGCGGCGAGGGAGGGACGAGCGTCCTCGATGAGGTCGAGGAGGCCCTGCACGACGTCATCGACCCCGAGCTCGGCATCAACGTCATGGACCTCGGGCTCGTGTACGGCTGCCACGTCGACGACGGCCAGGCCGTCATCGACATGACCCTCACGTCGGCGGCGTGCCCGCTGACCGACGTCATCGAGGACCAGGTCGGCCAGGCGTTGTCCGGGCTCGTGGAGAGCCACCGCATCAACTGGGTGTGGATGCCGCCGTGGGACATGGGCAAGATCACCGACGACGGGCGTGACCAGCTGCGCGCCCTCGGGTTCAACATGTGACCGGTGCCGCACCCCGCAGACGCTCGGGGGCCGCCTCCCGCACCGCGGAGGTGGCCCCCGAGCGTCTGTCCGGGTGGGTGGAGCGCTTCAGCGCCTCCCACGGGGCCACGGCGCTCTCGGCCTCGGCGCGGGCTCTCGTGCTCACCGCCGCCGACGGCACGCGCGCGGTCCTCACCGTCCCGTGGCCGCCGCTGCCCGCCGGCTGGACGGACCCGATGACCGCGCTCGCGGAGCACGCGGCCCGGCCCCGCACCGCGGCGCTGGTCCTCGTGCGCCGCGGGGGGTGGGCGGCCGGGCTGGCGCGCGACGGGGTGCTGCTCGACCACTCGGGCGGCACCCGGCTGGTGCAGGGCCGCACCGCGGCCGGCGGGTGGTCCCAGCAGCGCTACGCACGCCGGCGCGCCCACCAGGCCGACGCCCTGGTCGGTGCGGCGGTCGGAGCGGTGGCCCGGGTGCTGGAGCGCTCCGGAGGACGGGCGGACGTCGTCGTCGGTGGCGGTGACGCGGCCCTGCTCGACGACGTGCTCTCCCACCCGGCCCTGCGGGCGCTGGCCCCGCTGCCGCGCAGCGCGCTGCTGGCGGTGCCCGACCCCCGCCACGCCGTGCTCGTCGAGGCGGCGCGCCGCGCCCGCGCGGTACGGGTGCTCGTCACCGATGGTGGCGGGCGCTGACGCCGCGTCGTTGCTCTGGGCCGACCGTGCCTCCGGACGGGAGGGATGCGGAGCCGCGGCTGTGGTCGGCGCGGCCCGGTGGGAAGATCACGGGCTGCCGCAGGGGCAGGACACCGCACGCGACCGGGGGTGACCACCACGTCCATCGTCGAGGACCGGCGTGCCCGGCGGGCCGCCCCGCCGGTCCGCCGCCCCGCCGCCCACCACCGCTGGGAGATCGACGGCCTGCGCGGCCTGGCCGTGGTCCTGGTCGTGGGCTACCACGTCACCACCGGGCGGGTCTCGGGCGGCGTCGACGTCTTCCTCGTCCTCAGCGGCTTCTTCCTCGTCACCACCCTGGGCCGCCAGGTGACGCGCACCGGCCGGGTGGCGGTCGTGGCGACCCTGTCGCGCACCGCGTGGCGGCTGGTGCCCACGACGCTGCTGGTGCTCCTCGCCACCGTCGTGGCCTCCGCCGCGGTGCTGCCGCGCTCCCGGTGGCGCGAGGTCGCCGACCACCTGGTCTCCTCGGTGACGTTCACGGAGAACCTGCGCCTGGTGCGCGAGGCGGTGGACTACAACGCCGCGAACGTCCTCGCCAGCCCTATGCAGCACCTGTGGTCGCTCTCGATCCAGGGCCAGGTGCTGCTCGCCACCCCGCTGCTCGTGGGGCTGGGAGCGGCCGCGCTGGCGCGCCGGGGCGCGCTGGCTCACGGCCGCTCGGTGAGCGTGGCTGCCGTGCTGGCCGTGACCGCGGCGTCCTTCACCTGGTCGGTGGTGCTCACCGCGAGCGACCAGCAGGTGGCCTACTTCTCGACCCTGCCCCGGCTGTGGGAGCTCGGCGTCGGCGCCCTGGTCGCCCTGCTCCTCGTGCACCTGCGGCCGGGCCGGCGCACCGCCACCGTGCTGGGCTGGGCCGGTGTCATCGCGCTGCTCCTCTGCGGCGCGGTGGTCGACGGCGCCCAGCGGTTCCCGGGCTGGGAAGCCTCGTGGCCGGTGCTGTGCGCGGTCGCGGTGCTCGTCGCCGGCGACCGGGGCGGACCGGGCGGGGCGCACCGCCTGCTGTCGTGGGGGCCCTCGCGCTGGCTCGGACGGATCTCCTTCGCCCTCTACCTGTGGCACTGGCCGGTGCTGGTGCTCTACCTCGTGCGGTCCGGGCGCGAGGCCCCCTCGCTGACGGGCGCGCTGGCGGTCGTCGGCCTCTCGCTGCTGCTCGCCGCGCTGACGCAGCCCCTGGTCGAGGACCCGGCCCGCGCGTGGTCGTCCGCCCGGCGTCCTGCGGTCTCCGCCGTGGCGCTCGTGGCCTGCGCCGCGCCCCTGCTGCTGCTGGGCGCCGGGACCACCGCGTGGCTGGACCGGGAGGCGGCCCGGGCCGGTGCCGGCCTGGACGCCGCCACCTACCCGGGGGCGAGCGCGCTGGTCGGCGCGGTGGTCCCCGACGGCGACGTCGAGCCGCTGCCGCCGCCGGCCGTGCTCCGCGAGGACTGGCCGCGCCTTCCCCCGGAGAGCTGTACCGACGAGGACGACCCGGGGAGCGCCGGGACGCAGGCCGAGGTGTGCGTCGTGGGACCGGACGACGCCGCGCGGCGGGTGGTCGTGGTCGGCGACTCCCACGCCGCCCAGTGGCTGCCGCCCCTGGCCGCCATCGGGAGCGAGCGCTCCTGGCAGGTCGTCTCGATCGTCCGCGGCGGGTGCAACCTGTCGTCGGAGTCGGAGTTCGTCCAGGAGGGGTGGCCGGGGTACGAGGACTGCGTGGTGTGGCGCTCCCACCTGGTGGAGCGGATCGTCGGCCTGGAGCCGGACCTGGTGGTCACCCTCGGGACCCGCACCGACGCGACGAGCGAGGAGGTCGTGCCCCCCGGGTTCGTCGCCGCGTGGCAGCAGCTCTCCGACGCCGGGGTGCGCGTGGTCGCGATGCGTGACAGCCCGCGCCACGAGCAGGACACGCCGGACTGCGTGGCCCGGCTCGGCGCCGAGCACCCGAGCTGCAGCCTCGCGCCCTCGGCCGTGTACGCCGACGGCCTCATCGAGCGTCGGACTCCGGCGCTGCCCCCCACGGTGAGCATGGTGGACACCCGTGGCTACTTCTGCGACGAGGAGTCCTGCCCGCCCGTGATCGGCAACGTGAGCGTCTACCTCGACGGCGGGCACGTCACGAGCACCTACCTGCGCACCACCGCCCCGCTGCTCGAGCGCGACCTGCTGGCGCTGACCGGCTGGTGAGGGGTGCGGTCCGCCGGCCCCGTGCCGCTGAGAGCCTCCCGGCCGGCGCCGACGGCTCCTGCGGGAACACCGGTCACCGTGCGGACGCTGAGGTCATGGGCCGACCGCCCGAGCGAGACCCTCGAGAGACCCCGCACCCTGGAGAGACATGATCACCGCGACCGACGTCGAGCTGCGCGCCGGCCCCCGCCTGCTCGTGAGCCACGCGAACCTGCGCGTCGGCCCCGGCGACCGTATCGGGCTCGTCGGCCGCAACGGCGCCGGGAAGACCACGCTCACCCGCGTGCTCTCCGGGGAGACGCAGCCCGCGGGCGGCACCGTCACCCGCTCGGGCACCGTCGGCTACCTGCCGCAGGACTCTCGCAGCGGGGACCTCACCCAGACCGGCTTCCAGCGGGTGCTGTCCGCCCGCGAGCTGGACGTCGTCAGCTCACGGATGCGCGAGTGCGAGCTGGCGATGGCCAGCGACGACGACGCCGTCCGCGACGCCGCGATGACGCGGTACCCCAAGCTCGAGGCGCGCTTCACCGCGGCGGGGGGCTACGCCGCCGAGGCCGAGGCCTCGGCCATCGCCGCCAACCTCTCCCTGGGCGACCGGGTGCTCTCCCAGGAGCTCTCGACCCTGTCCGGCGGCCAACGACGCCGGGTCGAGCTCGCACGGATCCTCTTCTCCGACGCCTCCGTGCTGCTCCTCGACGAGCCCACGAACCACCTCGACGCGGACTCCGTCACCTGGCTGCGCGAGCACCTCAAGACCTTCTCCGGCGGGCTCGTGGTCATCAGCCACGACGTCGAGCTGCTCGACGCGGTCGTCAACAAGGTGGTCCACCTCGACGCCAACCGCGGGGTGCTCGACGCCTACAACGTGGGCTGGCAGACCTACCTCACCGCCCGCGCGACGGACGAGGAGCGCCGGCGCCGCGAGCGGGCCACCGCCGAGAAGAAGGCGGGCGTGCTCATGGCGCAGGCCGACAAGATGCGGGCCAAGGCCACCAAGGCCGTCGCGGCCCAGCAGATGGCGAAGCGCGCCGAGCGCATGCTCGCCGGGGCCGAGAGCACCCGCAAGGCCGACCGCGTCGCCAAGCTCCGCTTCCCCGAGCCCGCCTCGTGCGGACGCACCCCGCTGACCGCCGAGCACCTGTCCAAGTCCTACGGCTCGCTGGAGATCTTCACCGGCGTCGACCTCGCCGTCGACCGCGGCGCCAAGGTGGTGGTCCTCGGGCTGAACGGCGCCGGGAAGACCACCCTGCTGCGCCTGCTCGCCGGCGTGGAGGACCCCGACACCGGTGAGGTGCTGCCCGGGCACGGCCTCAAGCTCGGCTACTACGCCCAGGAGCACGAGACCATCGACCCCGAGCGCACGGTCCTCTCGAACATGGTGACGTCGGCGCCCCACCTCGACGACACCGGGGTACGCAGCGTCCTGGGGTCCTTCCTGTTCGTCGGCGACGACGTGCACAAGCCAGCCGGCGTGCTGTCCGGCGGGGAGAAGACGCGGTTGGCGCTCGCGATGCTCGTGGTCAGCGCCGCCAACGTCCTGCTGCTCGACGAGCCGACGAACAACCTCGACCCGGCCTCGCGCGCCGAGGTCCTCGACGCGCTGCGCCGCTACTCGGGTGCGGTGATCCTCGTGACCCACGACGAGGGCGCCGTGACGGCGCTCGAGCCCGAGAAGGTCGTCATGCTGCCCGACGGCGTGGAGGACCACTGGACTCCCGACTACGCCGAGCTCGTCTCGCTGGCCTGAGCGCCGGTGCCGCGGCGCACCGGGAGATCACCCTGGTTTGTCACGCGTGATCTCGGAGGCTTACGCTGTCAGGGGGTTGATCGTTGACCTCGCTGGGAGGGCCCGCGTCTGGAGACCACGGGCGGTGCGGCCTCCCCCGGGGCGTGCGCAGGAAGAGGAAGTCATGGCAGAGCCGTACAGGAAGGGTGAGCGCGTCACCGGCGACAGCCGCAGCGCGCTGGCCGACGAGCTGAAGGACCGCTACACGGCAGGGGCCAGCATCCGCACCCTCGCTGCCGAGACCGGACGGTCCTACGGGTTCGTCCACCGCATCCTCTCCGAGTCCGAGACGCCGCTGCGCAGCCGCGGCGGGGCGACGCGGGGGGCTGCCGCCGCAGGATGAGCGGTGGTGAGGGGGCGCGGCGGGCTGCTGACCGTCGCGCCCGTCGCCGGCGGGGTCGCCCCTCGGTCGGGGAGCTCCTCCGGCTCGGCCGGTGGGTCCGACGCCGCGTCAACGCTGCTCGGCCGCATCCAGGAGAGCGTCCTCGGCCTCCTCGTCCGCGCGGCGGCGCGAGCGCTGGCCGTGGGGTACCCGCGGGTGGCCGGCCGCGGGCCCGGCGTCGCCGTCCCGCTCGTCGCGCAGCGTGCGGCGGACGTGGACGACCAGCAGGACCCACATGCCCCCGGCGAAGACGAACCACTGGACCGAGTAGCCGAGGTGAGGTCCGGGATCGGTGTCCGGCTCGGGCAGCAGGAGCGGGGCGTCGGACGGGCGCGGGTCCTCGGCGGCGAGCTGGCCATAGGCACGGGTCTCCAGGCGTGATCCGTCACCGACGCCCTCCTCACCGAGGAGGGCGTCGGTGACGCTCCCCGCGAGGTCCACCCGTTGGACCTGGCCCTCCGGCGCCTGACGGCCGTCGCCCGGTTCCGGTGCGCGCAGTCGCACGGTCGCCTCGACCTCTTCCCCCGGGGGCCGCGGCACGCTGTCCGGAGCTCGACCGCTGGCGCCGGACGGGATCCACCCGCGGTTGACCAGCAGCGTGGTCCCGGCGTCGTCGCCGCGCAGCTCCAGGGGCACGAGGACGTAGTACCCGTACGTGCCCTCCAGCGGCCGGTTGCGCACCAGCAGGGTCCCCTGCTCGTCGTAGACCCCCCGCACCCGCACCGGGGTGTACTCGTCGACGTCGTCGAAGGTCGACCCCGGTGGGCCCAGCACCCTGGAGAAGCTCTGGGGGTCGGCGTCGAAGCCGGCCTCGACGACGGCGATCGTCGCGAGCCGCGTCGCCCGGCGCTCCAGCTGCCAGAACCCCAGGAGCACGCACACGAGCGACGCCACGAGCGTGAGGGCCACCGGCCTGACCCATCGGGCACCGGTCATGGTCGTGCGCGGATCACGCGCTGCGCGCGCCGCGGTCCAGGTCCTCCGCGGCCACCACCTCGCGTAGGAAGCCCCGGACGCTGAGGTGCTCGCTCAAGGTCGGCAGGTGCTCCTGGCAAGCCAGCCAGGTCTTGCGCCGCTCCACGGTGTGGAGCCGCGGGTTGTTCCACCGCAGCCCCCATGCAGCGCGCTTCCCGCAGGCGCGGGCGCTGCAGACGAGATCGGACGGCGGCTCGTGCTGGAAGCCCGGCATGGCGCCAGTCTCCACCGTCGACCGGCCGGCCCACCAGCGGGTGCCGCGGGGGAGTCAGGACGCGCGGGCACGCCGCGTGCCGTGCCCGGGGCGGGGGGCGCCGTCGCGCGCCCGGAGGTCAGGGTCGTGCGGGTCGTGGGGGCGCGAGGTCGTGGGCGCGGTGTAGGAGTGCTGCCACCGCGGCTCACCCGACGACGCCGACGACGCCGATGTCGGCGGCGCCGACCTGGGGTCGCTCCAGGGGTCCGACGCGGGGGTGGTCCGGCGCGGCACGGCGGTGAGGGCGCGCGGCGCGGAGGGCTGACCTGTTCCGCCGGGACCCGCGCCGGTCCCGGACGGCATCATCGCCGTGGGTGGCTCCGCCCGGCGCTCGCGCCCGGCGTTGGCCATGAGGACGGCGACGTACGGCAGGAAGACGGCGCCCAGCGCGGCGACCCAGGCGTACCAGTGCCCGTAGAAGGCGAACGCGGCGACGAAGCACACCAGACGGATGGTCATGGAGATCATGTAGCGCCGGGCGCGGGTGGAGACGTCGGCCTGCTGGCTGCGCCGGGCGGTCGTGATGCCGTAGACGGTCACGTCGGGGCCCGACGACCCGGCGCGACCGCGACGCCTCGACCGGCTCGTGGACCCGGGAGGGCGCTCCGTCGACGCGCCCCGCAGCTTCTGCATCAGACGACGGTACGCCTCATAGCACAGCGGGGCCTCGCGGCGACCGGTGCAGCAGCGGTGGTCTTGGTCACGGGCGAGCGCCATGCGCCCGTCGGCCGGGGCCCGGGTTGTCGGTACGGTGCCGCCGTGGACGACGCCGCACCCGAGCCGAACGCCCCTGCGACGCCCCCAGCGGCCGGCGACGCCGGGGGAGCGGGGCGTCCGCCGGCGCCGCCGGCCGGTCGACGCGTCGTCCTGGTCACCGGCGCGAGCCGCGGGATCGGCCACGCCATCGCCGCGGCGTTCGTGGCCGCCGGCGACGCCGTCGCCGGCACCTACCGCTCCGGCTCCGTGGCCGACCTCCCGGACGGCGTCCTCGCCGTCGAGTGCGACATCACCTCCAGCGAGTCCGTCGACGCCGCCTTCACGCGGGTCGAGGCCGAGCTGGGGCCGGTGGAGGTCGTGGTCGCCAACGCCGGCGCCAACCGCGACGCGCTGGTCCTGCGCACAGCGGACGACGACTTCGTCGCGGCTCTCGACACCAACCTCGCCGGTGCCTACCGGGTGGTGCGCCGGGCGACCAAGGGCATGATCCGCCTGCGACGAGGCCGCGTGGTGCTGCTGTCCTCCGTGGTCGCCATGACCGGGTCCACCGGTCAGACCGCCTACGGCGCCGCCAAGGCCGGGCTCCTCGGGCTGGCGCGCTCCCTGGCCCGGGAGATGGGTCCGCGCAGCATCACCGCCAACGTCGTCGCCCCCGGGTTCGTCGACACCGCGATGACCGCCGAGCTCGAGCCGGACGTCCGCGCCGACTACCTCGCGCGCATCCCGCTGGGACGCTTCGCCACCCCGGCGGACGTGGCCGCGACGGTCACGTTCCTCGCCTCGGACGCCGGCGCCTACATCTCGGGGGCGTTCGTGCCGGTCGACGGGGGCCTCGGCATGGGCCACTGACGCCACCGGCACCGGCACCCCCGCTACGCACCACCACCACCACCACCACCACCACCACGGCCACCGACCACACGAACCACCACGGACAGGGAGTCACGCGCATGGGTCTGCTCGAGGGCAAGAAGCTGCTGGTCACCGGAGTGCTGACCGACGCGTCCATGGCCTTCCACGTCGCCCGGCTCGCCCAGGAGGAGGGCGCCACGGTCGTGCTGTCCTCCTTCGGGCGCCAGCGCCGCATCACCGAGGTCATCGCCCGGCGCCTGCCCGCGCCGGCCCCGGTCGTCACGCTCGACGTCTCCGACGAGGAGGACCTCGCCGCCCTGGCCGACCGGGTGCGCGAGCACGTGGACTCCCTCGACGGGGTGGTCCACTCCATCGGCTTCGCCCCGCAGTCCGTGATGGGCGACGGCTTCCTCACCGCCGGGTGGCCGGACGTCTCGACGGCCCTGCAGATCTCCGCCTTCTCCCTCCAGTCGCTGGCCGTGGCCACGGCGCCGCTGATGAACCGGGGGTCCTCGGTCGTGGGGCTGACCTTCGACGCCTCGCTCGCGTGGCCGGTCTACGGGTGGATGGGCGTGGCCAAGGCCGCCTTCGAGTCCACCTCCCGGTACCTCGCGCGCGAGCTCGGACCGCGAGGGGTGCGCTGCAACCTCGTGGCCGCGGGTCCCGTCCGCACCACCGCGGCCAAGGCCATCCCCGGCTTCGAGGTCTTCGAGACCACGTGGGACGAGAGGGCCCCGCTGAGCTGGGACGTCAAGGACCCGGTGCCGCCCGCGCAGGCGTGCGTGGCGCTGATGTCGGACTGGTTCCCCAAGACCACCGGCGAGATCGTCCACGTGGACGGGGGCGTGCACGCCGTCGGCGCGTGACCCGCCGCAGCGTCACCGCATCGCCCGTCCGTGGCTGGCGGAGGCGGTGGGCACAGCCGGGTGGACCATGATGACCTCCGTCGCCCCGGCCTCGGGGCGACGGTCGTCGATGGAGGTTGACGTGGATCTGCTGGGCGCCGGTATCGGCATCGTGCTCGTCGTCGTGCTCGTCGTCCTGCTCGTCGTGGCGGCGGTCGTGGTCGCCACCCGCTACAAGATCGCCTCGCCGTCCGAGGCCTTCATCATCACGGGGCGCAAGGGCAAGGCGGTGCGCAACCCCGAGACCGGGGAGGTCACCACCGACCTCTCCGGCCAGAAGGTCGTCATGGGCGGCGGCGTCTTCGTGCGCCCGATCACCCAGCGGCGGTACTCGCTCTCGCTGTCCTCGCGGCGGATCATCGTGCGCATCACCGGCGCCGTCTCCAAGCAGGGCATCCGCCTGAACCTCGACGCCGTCGCCATCGTCAAGGTCGGCGGCACCGAGGACTCCGTGCGCGCCGCAGCGCAGCGCTTCCTCCACCAGCAGGACGAGATCGAGTCCTTCACCCAGGAGGTCCTCGCCGGCTCGCTGCGCTCGATCGTCGGGACGTTGACCGTCGACGAGATCATCCGCGACCGGGCCGCCTTCGCCACGCAGGTCGCCGAGGAGTCGATCTCGTCGCTGAGCAACCAGGGCCTGGTCCTCGACACCTTCCAGATCCAGGACGTCTCCGACGACAGCAGCTACCTCACCGACCTCGGGCGCCCGGAGGCGGCGGCTGCCAAGCGCAACGCCGACATCGCCGAGGCCGGGGCGATGCGCGAGTCATCCCAGGCCGAGGCCAAGGCCAACGAGGCGATCGCCGAGGCCCAGCGCGACCTGGACCTGCGCCGCTCCTCGTTCAAGGCCGACACCGACCGCGCCGCCGCCGAGGCCAACGCCGCCGGCTCTCTCGCCAAGGCCGAGCGCGACCAGGAGGTCCTCACCAGCCAGGAGGTCGTCGCCCAGCGCCAGGCTGCGCTCACCGAGCGCCAGCTCGACACCGAGGTCCGCCGCCCCGCGGACGCCGCCCGCTACCGCAGCGAGCAGGAGGCCCAGGCGCGGCGCAACTCCGAGATCTTCGAGGCCGAGGCCCGCAAGGCCACCGGCATCGCCGCCGCCCAGGCCGACGCCGAGCGCGTGAACCTCTCGTCCGTCGCCGACGCCGAGCGCGAGCGTCGCACGGCGACGGTGGCGGCCGAGAGGGTGCGCCTGGAGGGCGAGGCGGAGCTGACGCGCCGCCGGGCGCTGGCCGAGGCCGTCGCCGCGGAGGGCGAGGCGGAGGCTGCGGCCATCCGCGCGAAGGGTGAGGCCGAGGCGGCGACCCTGGAGAAGCGGGCCGAGGCGTTCGAGAAGTACGGGCAGGCGGCTCTCACGCAGATGGCCATCGACGTGCTGCCCCAGATGGCGCGAGAGCTCGCAGCCCCCATCGCGGGCATCAGCGACCTCACCGTCATCAGCAAGGACGGCGCCGGGGCGCTGTCCCGCTCGGTGGCTGACAACCTCGGCGAGACGCTCGAGGTGGTCAAGCGCACCGTCGGTGTGGACATCGCCAGCATGCTCGGCGGCCAGGGCGGCCAGGGCGGCGACCCTGGTCGGGGCACCGGGTCGCGGCACACCTCGGGAAGGGCGCCGGCGCCCGACCCGCAGGACGCGCGCGACTGAGGGTCCTCGCCCAGCGGCAGGCGGGGTCGTCCGCGCCTCACGTCGTCGGTGAGCCGCTGGGACCGAAGCGCTCGACGTGCAGCGCCGAGGGGGGCGACCCCGCCCGCGCCAGCGCTGCCTCGGCCGCGGCGGCGAAGGGGGTGGACCCGCAGACGAACACCTCGGGTGGCGTCTGCGCCTCCTCGGCGGAGCGGAGCACGCGCTCGAGCGGGGCGCTCACGTCGGCGACCGTGAGCCGGCCCGCAGGTCGGCCGGAGGGCGAGCGCTCTCGCGTGAGGAGCACGGCGGTGCGCTCGTCCCACGCGTCGGGGAAGAGCACGTGCTCGGCGTCGCGGAAGGAGACCACCGCTCGTAGCTCCGCCACCGGCAGGCCGGCGGCGCGCCGGGCGCTGGCATGACGCAGCATCGCCACGAGGGGGACCACGCCGGAGCCCCCGCCCACCAGCAGCGCCGGGCGGGTACCGCGCCAGACGAACCAGCCCCCGAACGGTCCACGCACCGTGAGCGTGTCGCCGACGCGCAGGTGGTCGTGGAGGTAGGTGGAGACCTCTCCGTCGGCCAGACGCTCGACGGCGATCTCGACGTGCCCGACGTCCTCCGGGGGGCTCGCGACGGAGTAGGAGCGCTCCGCCCGGTAGCCGTCGGGCGCGGTCAGACGCACCACGTAGTGCTGGCCCGGGAGGTGGGCCTCCCAGCGGGGCAGGGCCAGGCGGAACGTCGACGTGGTCGCGCTCTGCCGGCTCACCTGCACGATCTCGGCGTCCATCCAGCGCCTCGTGGCGCCCGACGCCGGAGGGTTGCGCAGCGCAGCACCGCCGAGCGAGGGCAGCGGCGGGAGCGGCGAGCCCGAGAGGTCGCTGTGCGGCGCGGGCTCGCTCACTCGTCGCCCGCGTACCGCTGCTCGCGCCAGGGGTCCCCCCGGTGGTGGTAGCCGTTGCGCTCCCAGAACCCCGGCTCGTCGTGGTCGAGGAAGCGGATCCCCGCGACCCACTTGGCGGACTTCCAGAAGTACAGGTGCGGGACGAGCATGCGCACCGGACCGCCGTGCTCCGTGGTCAGCGGGCGTCCCTCGTGCTCCCACACCAGCCAGGCGCGCCCCCCGGTCACGTCGCTGACGGGCAGGTTGGTGGTGTAGCCGCTGGAGGACCAGGACAGGGCGTGGGTCGCGGCCGGGTCGACCACCACCTCCTCGAGGACGGAGTCGAGGCTCACCCCGGTGAAGGAGGTGCCCAGCTTGCTCCACGTGGTCACGCAGTGGATGTCGCCCTCCCAGCGGGAGCGGGGCAGGGCGCGCAGGTCGGCCACGGTGAGGGTGGCGGGGCGCTCCACCAGGCCGTCGACGGTGAACGTCCACGTCTGCGCGGAGACGTTCGGCGTCGCCTCGGCGGTGAGGACGGGGTAGTCGGAGCCGACGTCGTACTGCCCCGGGGGCAGCCGGGGGTCACGCTGGCGTCGGCCGATGAACGGTGAGCTGGTCACCGGCACGAGGATAGGTGCCGGGTCAGCGGGCGCGCCGCCCCATGATGAGCTGCATGACCTCGGCACGGGTGCTCGCCGTCCGCATGCCCCCGCGCACCGCCGACGTCACCGTCGTGGCCGCGGGCGTGCGGGCACCGCGCATGGACATGCACGTGTGCTCGGCCTCGACGACGACCATCACCCCTCGGGGCTCCAGGTGGGTGACCAGCGCCTCGGCCACCTGCGTGGTGAGGCGTTCCTGCAGCTGGGGGCGCCGCGCGTACACGTCCACGAGCCGCGCCAGCTTCGACAGACCCGTCACCCGGCCGTGGGCGCCGGGGATGTACCCGACGTGCGCCACGCCGCGGAAGGGCAGCAGGTGGTGCTCGCAGACGGACGCGACGTCGATGTCGCGCACGAGCACCAGCTCGTCGTGCCCGGCGTCGAAGCTCGTGGTGAGCACCTCCTCCGCGCGGGTGTGCAACCCGGCGAACAGCTCGAGCCCGGCCCGGGCCACCCGCTGCGGGGTGTCCACCAGGCCCTCGCGGTCGGGGTCCTCACCGATGGCCAGCAGCAGCTCGCGCACCGCCGCGGCGACGCGCGGGGCGTCGTAGGCGCGGGGGCTCGGCCCGGACGCGGGAGCCGGCTGGGGCTCCGTCACCACGCGTCCTCGCTCGCGGTGCCCAGCGGGACCAGCTCCACGTCGGCCAGCGCCGCCACCTCGTCGATCTCCGCGCGCGAGAGCCCCAGCAGGTGCAGCACGCTGTCGAGGAAGGGCACGCTGATGGTGGTGTCCGCGGCCGCCCGCAGCACGGGCTTGGCGTTGAAGGCGATGCCGAGCCCCGCCGCGGCGATCATGTCGACGTCGTTGGCGCCGTCCCCGATCGCCACGGTGCGGGAGATCGGGAGGTGCTCGGCCTCGGCGAACTCGGCGAGCGCAGCGGCCTTCTCCGCGCCGTCGACGACGCGCCCGAGCGTCCGGCCGGTGAGCAGGCCGGAGGAGACCTCCAGGGCGTTGGCGCGCACGTGGCGGATCCCGAGGCTGCGCGCCAGCGGGCCGACCACCTCCACGAAGCCCCCGGAGACCAGCGCCACCGTGTGCCCGAGGTGGTGCAGGACGTCGACGAGGGTCTTCGCGCCCGGGCTCAGGCGCACCTCCCGGACCACCTCGGCCACGACGTCCACGTGCAGACCGGCGAGCGCCGCGACCCGCTGGCGCAGGGAGGCGGCGAAGTCGACCTCCCCGAGCATCGCGGCCCTCGTCAGCGCGCTCACCTCGTCGGCGCGCCCCGCGTGGGCGGCGAGGAGCTCGACGACCTCGTCCTGGATGAGGGTGGAGTCCACGTCCAGGACCACCAGCCGGCGACCGTGCCGTGCCAGGCCGGACGGCGAGACCGCGACGTCGACCCCGAGCTCGCCGGCGCGCACGCCCAGCCGGCGCTGCAGCGCCCCGAGGTGCGCGCCGGAGACGTCCATCTCGACGGAGGCGACGGGTTCCCTCGAGAGGTGGCGCACCCGGTCGATCCGGGCACCGGAGCCGGAGATCTCCCCGGCGACCGCGGCCAGCGCG
Source organism: Quadrisphaera sp. (assembly GCA_029258695.1). The sequence continues at coordinate 698 of JARIBR010000044.1, read as the reverse complement.
CTCGCCGGGAGGCTCGCGGCGATGACGCAGACGTAGACGTGGTCACCCTCCGGCCCCTCCGCGTGCCGCTGCTCCCGGGAGCACGTCAGCGTCAGCCCGAGGGTCTCGGCCACCGGGGCCAGCTGCTGCTCGAGGCCGGCGACGTCCCCGCCGTCACCGGGAGCCAGCGCCAGGGAGATCGTCACGTGGTCGCGCACGAGCATCTGGCGCAGGTCGACGACGTCGGCCCGTGCCTCGGCCACCGCCCGCAGGACGGCGGCGACGACCCCGGGGCGAAAGCTCCCGGTGAAGGTGGCGAGCAGCGGCGCAGCCGCCGTCGACCCCGCCCCCGTCACCGCGGCGCCGTCCCGGGCCCGTCGTCGGTGGCAGCCGGCTGCCCGGTGGCCCCGGTGCCGTCGGTGTCGTCGTCGCGGTGGCCCGGGGGGTCCGCGGGGACGCTGTCCGGCGCCGGCACCACGTGCCCCTTGCCCACCACGGTGATGCCCGAGGCGGTCACGGTGTAGCCGGCGGCCTCGTCGGCGGCGCGGTCCACCCCGACGCGCGCGCCGGGCGGGACGACGACGTTCTTGTCGAGGATGGCGCGGCGCACCACCGCGTGGCGACCCACGGTGACGCCGTCCATGATCACCGAGTCGGAGACCTCCGCCCACGAGTGGAGGCGCACGCCGGCGCCGACCACGGAGTGCCGCACGCTCGCC
>JARIBR010000335.1 GCA_029258695.1 Quadrisphaera sp. | reverse complement strand
CAGGAGGCGCTGACGGGCGCGGCGCCGGGGCAGTCGTGCGCGGTGGGTCCGAGGGCCGCGGAGCCGCGGGGCGGGCCCCCGGCGGGACCGCGAGGGGCGAGGGCCGCGGGGAGACGGCGACCAGCGGGCTCGGGGCTGAGGGGGCCGCGGCGACGCCGGGCGCCTCTCCTCGCGCCAGCGCCTCACGGGCCGCCTGCTCTGCTGCTGCGTCCCGCTCGGCGTCGGCGGCGACCGGACGGGAGCGCTCGAGCTCCACCGTGGTGCCGCGCAGCCCCGCGAGCTCGACGATCGCGGCGTCCCGCTGGGCCGCAGCGTCGGCGCTGGCCTGCTCGGCGCGCTCCGCGGACGCCTGCGCGGCGGCGGTCGCCGACCTCTCGGTGTCGGCGGCCCGCGCCTGGGCGCTCTCGGCGCGATCCGCGCCGGCGCGCTCCATGGCGGCGACGTTCTCCGCCGCGCCCGCGCTGCGCTGCAGGCGCGCGCGGTGGTCACCGAGAACCTTCAGGGCGCTGCTGCGGTCCAGCAGGTCGCTCGGTCCCCCGTCGCTGAGCAGCTCCAGGGCCGGCGTCATGGCGCTGCCGGAGCGGTACGCGCCGGCGGCCAGGCGTCCGAGGTCCTCGCGGGCGTCGGACGCCCGGTCCTGCGATTCGCGCGAGCGCTCGCGCGCCCGCTCGGCGGTGGCGGTCCGCGCCGTCAGGTCTTCCCGGGCGGCGTTGTACGTCTCGGCGGCCCGGGCGGCCTCGATGCCCGCCTCCTCCGCGGTGGCCGCGGCCGAGACCAGCCCGGTCTCGAGCTCGCCGACCCGCCCCGCGCCACGGTCCTCGGCGCCGCGGGCGGCAGCCACGTCCTGGTCCGTCGGCGTGGGGGTCGCGCTCGCCGGGCCGGCGAGGGCGCCGGCCGCGATGACCGCCACGGTCAGGGCACCGACCACACCTGTGGCGCGGCCGGGCGCTCGCCGGTGGACCCGGCCGCGGGCAGGGGTGGGTGTGCCAGGGGCCGTCTCGTACCAGGTCGCGCGTGCCATAGCCGACAGCATCGGCACGCCCGTCCGGGTGCTTGAGGGTCAACGCCGGCGTCGACGGCCCGCTGGGCGTGGGCCCGCTGCTCGGTCTGCCTGCCCAGCAGCGGGTACCACGCTCAGCCGGCTGGCGTCCCGGCCCGCACCGGGAGGGCCTTGAGCCCGTGCACGATCGTCGACTGCCGGTGCGTCAGGGTGTCCGGCGCGACGGCGAGCGCCATGTCGGGGAACCGCTCCAGCAGCGCACCGAGCGCCACCTCCCCCTCCAGGCGGGCCAGGCCGGCGCCCAGGCAGTGGTGGATGCCGTGCCCGAAGGCGAGGTTGCTGATCCCCCGCTCGTCCGGGCGGTCGGCGTCGAAGAGGTCGGGCCGGTCGAAGCGCTGCGGGTCACGGTTGGCCGAGCCGATGGACAGGATCACCACCGAGCCGGCGGGGATGGTGGTCCCCGCGTACTCCACGTCGGTGGCCGCGAAGCGCAGCGGCGAGTTGTGCACCGGGCCGTCGAAGCGCAGGAACTCCTCGACCACCGCCGGCATCGACGCGGCGCTGCGGGCGCGCTCGCGCAGCCCCTCGTCGGTGAGCAGCCCCAGTGCGGCGTTGCCGATGAGGTTCGCCGACGTCTCGTGGCCGGCCACCAGGAGCAGGATCCCCATGGAGACCACCTCTTCCGGGGACAGGCGGTCCCCCTCCTCGGAGGCGGCCAGCAGCGCGGTGAGCAGCGTGTCGTCCGGCTGGGCGGCCTTGGCGGCGAGCAGCGAGCCCATGTAGCGGCCCATCGACTCCATCGCGGCGTTCGTGTCCGCCTCGTCAGAGTTGTCGATCATGTCGTTGGACCAGCCGGTGAACTCGCCCCGGTCGCTCTCCGGGACGCCGATCAGCTCGCAGATGACCATCACCGGCAGCGGCACGGCGAACGCGTCGATGAGGTCCACGGTCTCGTCGGGGCCACGCGCGGCGATCGCGTCGAGCAGGTCGGCGGCGATCTGCTCGATCCGCGGGCGCAGCGCGGCGATCCGCCGGGCGGTGAACGCGCGGGTGACCAGCTTGCGCAGCCGCGTGTGGTCCGGGGGGTCCACGAGCAGCATCATCGAGCCGCCGGGACCGCGCGGGTCCTCCGAGCCGGGCGGCATGATCTTGCGCACGTCCTTGACGAGGCGCTCATCGGTGAACGCGGCCAGGACGTCGTCGTACCGCGTGATGAGCCAGCACGTGCCTCCCTGCGGCCAGGGCACCTCCACCACGGGCGAGCTCTCGCGCAGCTGCTCGTAGGCGGGGTAGGGGTCGCGCCAGAAGTCACCGGCGAACACCTCGGGATGGGTCGTCGTCATCGTCGTCACCTCTCACCGTGCTCGTCACCCCGCAGCAGCGCGGAGCGAGGAGGACGCTACCGAGCGTCGCTCGTCGTCGCGACAGGTGCCTCGTCGCACGCGACGACGAGCAGGTCGGGGTGGGTGGGCGGCCCCGCCGCGGCGATGGCGGGCCTCACCGCAGCGACCGCCACGGCTTCGGTGGCGGCGCTGACGATCGCCGTGGCCCAGGTCGGGACGGCCGTCAGCGTCGCCGCTCTGCTGACCCTCGCCACCGCCGTGGACACCACGGCGAGCGGGGGGCGCGGCTACACCGCCGCGTTCCTCGTCGCCGCCGTCACCGCGGGTGCGGTCGCCCTCGTCCTGGCCGCGCGCCGGCCCCACCTGGCCACCGCCGACTGACCGAGGATTCGCTGGGTCCCGTCCTCCGCTCCCTTGCCCGTCGTGGTGCGTCGACGATCACAGGAGGGGGCGCAGCGGCACCAGGACGGTCTCGGCGAACCGAGCGGCCGGATGGCGCTTGACCCAGTCCTTGAGGTCCAGCTGGCTGGAGTTGTCGCTGTCGACGGCGAAGATCGCCTCCATGTCCGTGGCGAAGTCCTCGTCCTGGATCGCCACGCCGGTCTCGTAGTTGAAGCT
>JARIBR010000329.1 GCA_029258695.1 Quadrisphaera sp. | reverse complement strand
GGCGGCACCGCGGAGGCCGTCGCGACGTCGACGTCGGTCAGCGAGCTCGCGACCAGCCTCGGCGTGCCGATGGCCGTGGTCTCCCAGGTGGACGCGGTGCTCCACCACGGCATGCCGCCGCGCCTGGCCGCCGAGCACCTGCTGTCACAGCCGGTGGCGCCCGAGGGGTTCTGAGGGCCGCACCCTCGCCCAGCGGCCCAGCGGCCCAGCGGCCCAGCGGCCCAGCGGCCCAGCGGGGCGTGCGGCCCGTCAGACCTGCGAGGCGTCCAGCGCCGCGCGCAGGTCGTCCCACAGGTCACCCCCGTCCTCGATGCCCACGGACAGGCGCACCAGCTCCTCCGGCACGGTGACCGGCTCGGCCGGCTGGCGCCGGCGGCGCTCCAGCAGCGACTCCACGCCCCCGAGCGAGGTCGCGGGCGTCCACAGCCGGGTTCCGGCCTGCACGGCGTCCGCCGCCGCCGCGCCGCCGCGCACCTCGATCGAGACGATCGCCCCGAAGCCGTCCATCTGGGCGGCGGCGCGCGCGTGGCCCGGGTCGTCGGGCAGCCCCGGGTAGCGCACCCGGGCCACGGCGGGGTGCTCGCGCAGGCGCTGCGCCAGGTCCGCCGCGGAGGTCTGGGAGCGCTCCAGGCGCAGCGCGAGGGTGCGCAGCCCGCGCAGCGCCAGCCACGCCTCGAACGGCCCCGGGACGCCGCCGCGCAGGGTGCGCTCGCGCAGCAGCCGCATGGCGAGGTCCTCGTCGCGGGCGATCGCCGCCCCGAGCACCACGTCGGAGTGACCCGCGAGGAACTTCGTCACCGAGTGGACCACCACGTCGGCGCCGAGCTCGAGCGGGCGCTGCAGCAGCGGGGTGGCGAAGGTGTTGTCGACGACGGTGAGCACACCCCGCTCCCGAGCGGCCTCGCACAGCACGCCGATCTCGGCGACGTCCAGCAGCGGGTTCGTCGGCGACTCCACCCACAGCGTCGCCGCCCCGTCCAGCGCCTCGACGACGCGGGCGGTCTCCGCCACCGGCACGCGGCACAGCGCGATCCGCCCCGTGGCCGCCAGGTGCTCGGCCAGCGCCAAGGTGGTGTTGTACGCGCCGTCGGGCACGACGACGACCCCGCCGGGCGCCGTGAGCTCCAGGGCCGCGGAGATCGCCGCCATCCCCGAGGCGAAGGACAGGGCGGTCCCGCCCTCCAGCGCGCCGAGCGCCTCCTCCAGCGCCTCCCACGTGCGGTTGCCGAAGCGCGCGTAGCCGCGCGCGCCCGGCTCGTCGGAGGCCACGTAGGTGGAGCTCAGCGAGATGGCCGGGCCGACCTCGGCGTCGGGCGTGCGGGCAGGGCGCCCCGCGGCGACCACCCGCGTCGACGGTGCCCAGCGGGATGTCGGGTCGGGGGACGCCACCGCGCCAGGGTAGGGCGAGCCCCCCGTGCACGCCGCGGTGGAGCCCGGGACGGGGGTAGCGTCGCGGCCGTGCACGAGCAGACGCGCAAGCCCCGGGTCGCCGTCGTCTTCGGCGGGAGGTCCGGCGAGCACGGCATCTCCTGCGTGACCGCGTCCGGGGTGCTGGCCGCGATCGACCGGGACGTCTACGACGTCGTCGCCGTGGGCATCACCCGCTCGGGGGTGTGGACGCTCGTCGACGACGACCCCGCCCGCTGGGCGCTGCCGCCCGGCGCCCAGCGGGCCGGCGACCTCCCGGAGGTGAGCGCCGACGACGGCGTCGCCGTCGCGCTGACCGCGGCGACCGGCGCCCACGAGCTCGTGCCCGCCGACCCGCGCCCGAGCGCGGGTGACGCCGCCCGGGTGGCCGCCCTCGGCGCGGTGGACGTCGTGCTGCCCCTGCTCCACGGCCCTTACGGCGAGGACGGGACCCTCCAGGGGTTCCTCGAGCTGGGGGACACCCCCTACGTCGGCTCCGGGGTGCTCGCCTCCGGGGCGAGCATGGACAAGCAGACGATGAAGACCCTCCTCGCCGCCGCCGGCATCGACGTCGCACCGTGGGTGTTCGTCACCGACAGGGCCTGGCGCAGCGAGCCCGACGCCGTCGCGGACCGGGTCGGCGCGCTGGGGTGGCCGGTCTTCGTCAAGCCGTCCCGCGCCGGCTCCTCGCTGGGCATCACGCGCGTCGAGGGCCCCGAGCAGCTGGCCGCGGCGGTCGAGGCGGCGCGAGAGCACGACCCGCGGGTGCTCGTCGAGGCCGCGGTGGCGGGCCGCGAGGTGGAGTGCGGGATGCTCGGCGAGCTCGACGGCTCCGCGTCGGCCTCCGTGCCCGGCGAGGTCGTGGTGGCACCCGGGCGGGCCTTCTACGACTTCGAGGCGAAGTACCTCGACGCGGGCGGGGCACGGCTGGAGTGCCCGGCGGACCTGCCGCCGGACGTCACCGAGCGCGTGCGGTCCACGGCGCTCGCGGTGTTCGACGCCATGGGCTGCGAGGGGCTCGCCCGCGTGGACGTCTTCGTCGTCGAGGACGGTCGCGTGGTGGTCAACGAGGTCAACACGATGCCCGGGTTCACGCCCTCGTCGATGTACCCGCGGATGTGGGCGGCCAGCGGCGTGGACTACCCCGAGCTCGTCGGCAGGCTGCTGGCCCTGGCCCTGGCCCGACCGGTGGGGCTGCGCTGAGGCTCAGCCCGGGACCCCCGTCGCGCCGGAGGACCCGGCAGGCTCCGAGACCTCCGGGACCTCCAGGACCTCCGGGACCTCCGTGGCGTCCTCGGGGCCGATGCACCGCCGCTGCGCCGCGATGGTGGTCACCGCCGGAGCGAGGTCGGCCAGGACGGACTGCGCGATGGCCGGGTCGGCGTCGGTCAGGCTGGCCGGGATCGTCACCGCGACCGCCGGGCTGCGCCCGTAGGTGGTGAAGGCCGACCCCGAGCCCGAGGTGGCGGAGATCCAGTCGACCTCCAGGTCGCCGCTGGTCACCGAGGTGCACGCCGCCGTCGTCGGGCCCGGGGGGACGACGCCGCAGCGCACGACCACCTCCCCGCTCACGGCGGGCGCGGCCGGTCCGCCCGGCCCCCAGGCCAGGGCCGCCTGCGCCGTGGTGTCCCGGGAAGCCAGCCCGGCGACCACCGCGGGTGCCTGACGGGCGAGCGTGGCGCACGCGGGGTCGGCCGCCGAGGGGGCCGGCGCCACCGGCACCGCCGCCGTGCACCCGGTGAGCACGAGGCCCGCCGCGACCACGACGACCCTCCTCACGGCTCCATGATGGTGCAGGTCAACGCCCGCGAGACCCCCGGGACGTCCGCCATCGTCCCCGAGACGAGCGGGCACAGGTCGTCCACGGAGCGTCCACGGACCCTCGCGATGACGTCGTAGGGCCCGCCGACCGCATCGGCGGCCAGCACCCCCGCCAGCGCGCGGAGGGAGGCGGCGACCTCGCTCGACGATCCCGACTCCGTCTGCAGCAGCACGTACGCCTCTATCACCGGTGACCTCCTCGTCACTACCCTTGCCGGGTGACCCGCACCCCCCACACCTCGCAGCTGCGCGAGACCCCTCCGTCGGTGCGGTGAGCACCGTGAGCGAGGGCGCGGTGCCCGACGACGCGGTGCTCGGTGACCTGGGTGAGGCGGGGGTGCTCAGGGCGATCTTGCCCCCTGCTCCGCGATCACGTGCGGTAGTCCTCGGTCCCGGTGACGACGCCGCCCTCGTCGCGGCCCCCGACGGCGTGGTCGTGGCGACGACGGACGTGCTCGTGGAGGGTCAGGACTTCCGCCAGGACTGGTCCAGCGCGGCGGACGTGGGGTGGAAGGCCGCCGCCCAGAACCTCGCGGACGTCGCGGCGATGGGAGCCGTGCCCACCGCCCTGCTCGTGGGCCTCGCGGCGCCGCCGTCCCTGCCGCTGTCCTGGGCGCGCGAGCTCGTCCGCGGCCTCGCCGCGTGCTGCGACCCGTGGGGCGTCGGGCTCGCCGGGGGAGACCTGTCGGCCGCCGAGCAGGTGGTCGTCGCCGTCACCGCTCTCGGTGACCTGCGCGGCGCGCCCGCCGTGCGCCGCGACGGCGCACGGCCCGGTGACGTCGTGGCGCTCGCAGGGGTCCTCGGCCACTCCGGCGCCGGGCTGGGCCTGCTCACCGAGGGGCTGGCCGGGTCGGACGCGGCGGCTGCGGACCTTCCCGCCCGAGCCCTGGCGGCCCACCGCCGGCCCACCCCGCCGCTCGGCGCCGGTCCGGCCGCGGCGCGCGCCGGTGCGCACGCGCTCATGGACGTCAGCGACGGGCTGCTGCGCGACGCGGGGCGTCTCGCCGAGGCGTCCGGGGTGGTCCTCGACCTCGACGAGAGCGCCCTGGGGGTGGACGACCCGCTGCTCGTGGCGGTCGCCACCGTGCTCGACGAGGGGGTGCCGCCGAAGGAGCGGTGCCTGCGGTGGGTGCTGACGGGCGGGGAGGACCACGGGATGCTGGCCACCTTCGCCCCCGGGGCGACGATGCCCGAGGGCTTCCGCGCCATCGGGCGGGTCTGCGACAGCGCTGAGGGGCCGACCGTCCTGCTGGACGGTCGGCCCCTCACCGCGGTCGGCGGCGGTTTCGACCACTTCGGGTGAGACCGCCGGCCTCGCGCCCGCGGTCAGCTGGTGGCCTTGACGACCTTCCCGGCCTTGAGGCAGGAGGTGCACGCGTTGATGCGGCGCGGCGTCACGCCGTTGACCATGGTGCGCACGCGCTGGATGTTGGGCGACCAGCGGCGGTTCGTCTTGCGGTGGGAGTGGGAGACGTTGTGGCCGAAGCTCGGCTTCTTGCCGCAGATGTCACAGGTGGCAGCCACAGGGTGCTCCAGGGGTGTCGTCGGTGGGAGGTCGTCTGGCGCGCTCGGTCTGCTCCGGGCCTCACGGACGGTGACGTCCGGCTGCCCCGGTGAAGGATCTCGCCGAGGCGTGCAGGTGGGCAGGCACGAGCGCTCGGCACCACGATAACCGACGTCCGACCCTGCTGGCACGCTGCGCGTGTGACAGCCACGAGCGGGGGCGCCCACCCGGAGGACGCCGCGCACGGACGCTCCGATCCGCGACCGAGCGCCAGCACCCGCCTGCTGACGCGCGAGCTCGGGAAGCCGACCGCCGCGGCCCTCGAGAAGATGGGTCTGGTGACCGTGGGGGACCTGCTGCGCCACTACCCGCGCACGTGGGTGCGCCGCGGTGAGCTGACGTCGCTCAGCGAGCTCGTCGAGGGCGAGGTCGCGACCGTCGTCGCCCGCGTCCTCGCCGTGGCGAACCGGCCGCTGCGCGACGGGCGCAAGCGCCTGGTCACCGCCGTGGTCACCGACGGCACCGCCGAGCTGGACCTCACGTTCTTCACCGCCAGCGCCTGGCAGGCCGCCTCGCGCGTGAAGCAGCTGGCCGTGGGCACCACCGCGCTGTTCGCCGGCAAGGTCGGCTCCTACCGCGGCCGGCGCCAGCTCTCCTCGCCCGAGGTCGAGGAGGTGCCCCCCGACCTGACGCCCGACCAGCTCGCCCAGCGGGCCGACGCCCTGGTCCCGGTCTACCGCGCGAGCGAGAAGCTCAGCTCGCTGAGGATCTCCAAGGCGGTCGAGACCGTCCTGGGGCCCCTGACCGAGGACGACCTCCCCGACCCGGTGCCCCGGGAGGTCCTGCGGCGCCTCGGGCTCGTGCCGCAGCTGCGCGCGCTGCGCGGCGTCCACGCCCCCGGCTCCGACGCCGAGCTCGCCGCGGCGAAGCGGCGGCTGCGCTTCGAGGAGGCCTTCGTCCTCCAGGTGGCCCTCGCCCGCCGCCGCGCGGCCCTGGCGGACCTGCCCGCGTCCTCCTACCCTGCCCGCGAGGACGGCGCGCTGGCCGCCTTCGACGCGGCGCTGCCGTTCACCCTGACGGCGGGGCAGCGCGGCATCGGGGAGGTGCTCGCCGCGGACCTGGCGAGGACCTCGCCGATGAACCGGCTCCTGCAGGGCGAGGTCGGCTCCGGCAAGACCCTCGTGGCGCTGCGGGCGATGCTCCAGGTCGTCGACGCCGGCGCGCAGGCCGCCCTGCTCGCGCCGACGGAGGTCCTCGCCGTCCAGCACCACAGGTCCCTCACCGCATCCCTGGGCCCGCTGGCCGACACCCGCCGGTCCGACGCCTCGCCGGCCCCCGCGAACGGCGTGAAGGTCACGCTGCTCACCGGGGCGCTGCCCCGCGGCGCCCGCACCGAGGCGCTGCTGGACATCACCACGGGCCGCTCGGGCCTCGTCGTCGGGACGCACGCGCTCCTCCAGGAGAGCGTGGACTTCTTCGACCTCGGCATGGTGGTGATCGACGAGCAGCACCGCTTCGGGGTGGAGCAGCGCGACGCGCTGCGCGCCAAGTCCGGCCTGCCCCCGCACGTGCTCGTGATGACCGCGACGCCCATCCCGCGCACCGTGGCCATGACCGTCTTCGGCGACCTCGAGGTCTCCACGCTGCGCGAGCTGCCCGTGGGGCGCTCACCGATCAGCACCCACACGGTGCCGGAGCAGAGGTCGCGGTGGGTCTCGCGGATGTGGGCGCGGGTGCGCGAGGAGGTCGACGCGGGGCGCCAGGCGTACGTGGTCACCGGCCGCATCGGTGAGCTCCCCGGCGACCCGCCGCGCGCGGCGAGCGGCAAGCCCGTCGCCGGGACGCCGCGGTGGTGGGCGCGCTCGGCGGTCCTCGGTCACCAGGAGGTGGCGCCGCCCGAGGTCGGCGACGACGAGCGGCGGCCCCCGCTGGCGGTGGTCGACGTGGCCGACGAGCTGGCCGAGCACCCGGCGATGGCGGGCGTGCGTCTCGGGCTGCTGCACGGGCGGATGACGTCGGAGGACAAGGACACCGTCATGAGCGCCTTCGCCGCCGGCGAGGTGGACGTGCTGGTGGCGACGACCGTCGTGGAGGTCGGCGTCGACGTCCCCAACGCCACCGTCATGGTGGTCATGGACGCCGACCGGTTCGGCATCTCCCAGCTCCACCAGCTGCGCGGGCGCATCGGCCGCGGGGACCACCCGGGCACGTGCTTCCTCGTCACGGGCAGCGAGGACGCGCCCGCGCTGGCGCGCCTGGAGGCGGTGGAGGCCAGCTCGGACGGCTTCGTCCTCGCCGCGACCGACCTGGCGACCCGCTCCGAGGGGGACGTCCTGGGCGCCGCGCAGTCCGGGCGCGCGTCGTCGCTGCGCCTGCTGCGCGTGAGCAAGGACGAGGCCCTCATCGAGACCGCCCGCGCGGAGGCCAGCGCCCTGGTCGAGCGCGACCCCGACCTCGGCGTGCACCCGGTGCTGCTGGCTGAGCTGGCGGCTCTGGACGCGGAGCGGGCCGCCTACCTCGGGCGGGGGTGAGGGGCGGGAGGAGCCCTCACGCCCTGCGGAGCGAGGCGACGACGGCCTCGAGGTCGGCGGTGTCGCGACCCGCCGTCGAGGCGATCGCCAGCACGGGGCCGCCCGAGGCCACGTCGAGGAGGTAGAAAGTGGCGCCGACATCGCGGCCCGCCTCCGTGGAGAGCGTGGCGATGCTCCTCACCTCGCCCAGCGGTGTGGTCGTGGTGCCCGTGGTGACCTCGGTCACTCCCTGGTCGCGGAAGACCTCGACGAGCCCGTCGACCATCTCGTCAGGCGGGATGCCGTCCGGCACCGGGGTCACGCCGGCGGTGGCGACGTCGCCGTCCCGGAGGTCGAGCATGGACGCGAGGGCCCCCTGCTCGGCCGCTCGGTCGAACGCCGCGGCGGCCCCCTCACGCACCTGCGGGTCCTCGATGTCGGCGAGCGTCCGCTCGACGCTCTCGGCGTCGAGCGCGCCTCCGACCCACCCGTCGGGGACGACGAAGCTCACGCCACCGGACGTGACGCGCTCGCCGCCGTCGGCGGGGTCGGTCGTCCCCGGGTCACCCGGGAGCGCCTGCGGGTCCTCGGCGTCCCCCGCGGACGAGGAGCTCGACGCCGCGGGCGAACGGTCGGCCCCCTCGGGCTCGGAGGGGGACGAGCAGCCGGCGAGCGCCACGAGCAGCCCGACGACCACGACGGTGAGCGTGCTGCCGCGAGAGCTCGTCATGGTCCCAGGGTGGACGTGGTGGTCGGTGCGCCACGACCCGGGGTCGCCGTGCGGGTCGCGGCGTCGTCCGCGCCGGTGCTCGCACCCGTCAGGCGGGCTGCGCGGAGGCCAGGACGCCCTGGACCACCTCTCGCGTGCCGTCGCTGAAGGTGGCGCTGAGGGAGACCACCGACGGGCCGATGACGAGCAGGGCGACCTCGTTGGTCAGGGAGACCTCGTCGCCGTCCAGGCGCCCGGTGACGGTGGTCGCCGGGCCGGCCGGCAGGTCCGTGGAGGCGATCTCGGGGGCCAGGCCCGCCTGCTCCAGCGCTGGGGCGACCGTGGCCCGGGCGATCGACTCGGGGTCGGTGCCGGGGTAGCGGTAGACCTCCACGGCGGAGAGCACGCCCTCGTCGAGGGCGCTGAGGTCGTAGAGATACATGAGCCCGCCGGTCTGCGCCATCCCCTCGAGGCGCTCGGCGAGGAACTGCTGCGTCTGCGGGTCCGGAGCGGCGTCGACGGCGGCCTCGCGGCTCGCCGGCTCCAGCGAGGAGGCGTTCCAGCCGGGGGGGACCGTGATCCTGACGCCGCCCTCGGCGAGGGTCCGCGCCGGCTGGGGCCCCAGCGCCTCGCCCGACGGGCCCGCGGAGCCCGGTGCCCCTGACGGTCCCGGTGACCCGGCGCTGGGGGCGGACGGGTTGGCGCTCGAGGTGACGGCGGCTGGCTGGTCGTCGCTGCAGCCGGCCAGCAGCGCGGCGGTGAGCACGGCCGTGACGAGGGCGGTGGCCCTGGTCCCGCGGGCGTTCCGGAGCGCCCGGGCGCTCCGGCGAAGACTCATCACCGCTCCATGGTGCCCGCTCCCCCCGCGGCCGGGGTCAGCGCAGGGCCCGCGACCACGCGCTGAACGAGCGCAGCGGCCCCGAGCCGGGCCGGCGCAGCCACGGCCAGGGGTGCAGCCCCACGACGTCCAGGTCCGCAGACCGTCGCGCGAACCCGGGGGTGAAGTTCCAGGTCGCCGCCAGGGGCCGTCCCGCGAGCTCGTCCACCGGGTCACCGAGACGCACCTCGGTGGCGCCGGAGCCGGCGAGCTCGGCGAGCGCCTCGCCGAGGAAGACGAGGCGCTTGCCGGACAACCGGAGTCGGGCCAGCAGGGGCTCGTCGAAGACGAAGACGCGGGGCACGCCGGGGTGGGCGGTGACCGCGGGGTCGGTGGCGCCGAGCGACTCGGCCGTGAGCCACACCGCGTCGGGCTCGCCCGTGATCTCGGCCTGGCGGGGTCCTGCCGGGGTCTGCCCCGGGCCCAGGTCGGCGCCCGGCCCACCGCCCGGCCCACCATCGGGCCCGACCTTCGGGCCGGGGCCGGCGTCCGGCCAGTCCTGGATGGGGCAGTCGTCCCGCAGCCGGCAGCGGGCGCACAGGCCGGGGGCGCGCTTCTCCACCTGCCAGCGGCTGAACCCGTAGACCTTGCCCGTGCCCTGCCCGGTGGTCCACTGCCACCCCAGCCGGTTGGCCGCGGCCGAGCCGTCGAGCAGGTGCCGGTACATCTCTCGCTCGCCCGCCCGCCAGTCCAGCCCGGCGCGCACCGCCCACTGCGAGGCCATCCACATGCGCACCTGGTTGACCAGCCAGCCGTCCTCGTGCAGCTCGGTGGTCGAGGCCTCCATGCACGCCATGCCCGCCGGCCACGGGTCGTCGTGCCAGCGGCCGGGGCCGTCGTGCTCGGGCGGTCGTGGTGGCTCGAAGCGCAGCGACGCGGCGTTGGCGCGCCCGACCCTGGCGTAGACATGTCGGGCGTACTCCTGCCACATCAGCTCGTCGCGGAACTTCCCCCGGTCGCGAGCCGGAGCGCCCGCGACCGCCGTCCACACCTGGGGCAGCGGCAGGAGGCCGTGCCGGATGTAGGGGGACAGCACGCTCGCCCCGCGCCGGCCCACCGGCGCCACGACGGAGCGGCGTGCGGCGTACCCGGTGACGTCGAGGCTGCCCAGGGCCGCGTCGGCGGCCCTCTGGCCGCCGCGGATCCGCGAGGGGCGCACCCCCTCGGGCCCCTCGAGGGTGAGATGACCGAGGTGGCGGGCCACCCACGCGACCACGCCGTCGGTGTCGGCGCGGCCGTCGTCGTGGACGGGGGGCGCGGGGAGCAGCGGCACCCCGTGATCGTGCGTCACCATGGCCGGGACCGCCCGTCCGAGCACGACCGAGCCAGACCGAGCCCGTCCGAGCCCGTCGAAGGAGACCCCGTGCCGCCGCTGCTGAGCGCGAGAACCTGCTGGACCACCGGGTGGGTCGCCGTCGCGCTGGGGCTGCTCGCGTTCCTCGCCCCCTTCGGTGACCTGCTCGGCGACGACGTGGGGTACGGGCCCGACGCGTCCTTCGTCCTGGTCCTCGCGCTCTCCCGGCTCGGGGACGCCGTGCTCCAGCTGGGGATCGCCCTGCTCGTGGCCTCGGTGGTGCTCCGTCACCTCGAGCGGCTGCGCAGCGGCCCCGCCGACGGCCGCGACCGCCCGGACCACGGCTCGACCGACGACCCGGGGCCGCGGGACCACGCCGACCTCGACGAGGAGCGCTGACCCGGCCCGGCGCCACGCCGGAGGTGGGGCACCCTGGCGTGCGTGACGCGCATCATCGCCGGCGCCGCCAAGGGCCGCACGCTCCTCGTCCCGCCCGGGGAGGGCACCCGGCCGACGTCGGACCGGGCCCGCGAGGCGCTGTTCTCCCGCCTGGAGCACGACGGGTGGGTCGAGGGCTCACGCGTGCTCGACCTCTACGCCGGCACCGGCGCGCTCGGCCTGGAGGCCGCCAGTCGGGGGGCGGCGGCGGTGCTGCTCGTGGAGAGGGCCCAGCCGGCGGTGCGTGCGGCCCGGCGCAACGCGCACGCGCTGGCCGCTGCCGGCGCCACCTCGGTGGAGGTGCGCGCCGGCCCGGTGACCACGGTGCTGGCCGCCGGGCTCGAGGCGGTCGGCGCAGCGCGACCCTTCGACCTCGTGCTGGCCGACCCCCCGTACGACGTGGACGAGGTGGAGCTGGGCGGCGTGCTCGACGCGCTGACCCGAGGGTGGTTGGCCCGCGACGCCCTCGTGGTGGTCGAGCGGGGCCGTCGCTCACCGCAGCCGCGCTGGCCGGCGGTCCTGGAGCCCCTGGACGTCCGGCGCTACGGGGAGGCCGCGCTGTGGTCGGCGCGGACCGCCGAGGCCGCGTCGGGGCCTGGCGAGGCCGGCCCGGACGTCGACCCCCAGCGCGCCGGAGCGTGAGTGGCTAGGGTCGCGGCCGTGCGTCTCGCGGTGTGCCCCGGCTCCTTCGACCCGCCCACCCTCGGGCACCTCGACGTGGTGGTCAGGGCCGCTGCGCTGTTCGACGAGGTGGTCGTCGCCGTCGCCACCAACCACGCCAAGACCCCGCTCCTGCCCGGGCAGCGGCGCGCCGACCTGCTGCGGGAGGTCCTCGCCACGACCGACGTCGCGGACCGGGTGCGGGTGGTGATGCTCGACGGCGGGCTGCTCGCGCGCCAGGCGGCCGACCTCGGCGCCGCGGCCATCGTCAAGGGGGTGCGCACCGCCTCGGACGTGGAGCACGAGACCCCCATGGCGCTGATGAACCGTCACCTCACCGGCGTCGAGACCGTCCTGCTCAGCGCCGACCCCGCGTGGGCGCACGTGTCCTCGTCGATGGTCAAGGAGGTGGCCGGTCTCGGCGCCGACGTGAGCGACCTCGTCCCCGCCGCCGTGGTGCCGGTGCTGGCCGACGCCCTCGCTGCACGGGCCCGCCCCGAGAGCGGGTAGCCTGTGAGGTCGCGTCCGGACCAGACCCGGCGCTCGGTCGCCGGGGCAGCCCCGGTCACCACCGGGCAGCCCGTCGAGCGCGACCCAGATCGAGCACCTCCCAGCACCCATCGGCCCCCACCAGCACAGGACCTCGACTCACCATGACCGCTCGTCACCCGCGCTCGCCGCTGGTCGTCGACACCCGCGACCTCGGGCGACGTCCCGGTGCCAGCCACCGGCTCTCCCGTGAGGCCCCCGCTCCGGCAGACCTCGGCACCGACGTGATCGGCGTCGCCCAGGGCTCGCCCCTGACCTTCGACCTCCTGCTCGAGTCCGTCATGGAGGGCGTGCTCGTCTCGGGCACGGTCTCCGGTCGCGTCACGGGGGAGTGCGTGCGCTGCCTCGACCCCGTCGACTCCCGGTTCGCCGTCCGCCTCCAGGAGCTGTACGCCTACGACGGCGCCTCCTCGGCCGACGACGAGGACGTCCGGGCCCTCGACGGGGACCTCCTCGACCTCGAGCCGGCGCTGCGTGACGTCCTGGTGCCGACCCTGCCCTTCCAGCCGGTGTGCCGTGACGACTGCGCGGGGATGCCCACCCAGTACGGGGTGCCCGACGAGCCGGTCCCCGACGACGCCGAGCTGCCCGACGACCTCGACCCCCGGTGGGCGGTGCTCTCGCAGCTCACCGGCGGGGCGAGCCACGCCGACCGTCGAGACTGACGCCCACCCACCACCACCGAGCGCCCCGGACCGATCAGCGGGGCCGTCCCCAGGAGGAACCGCCATGGCCGTCCCGAAGCGCAAGCTCTCCCGCTCCAACACCCGCCACCGCCGCTCGGCGTGGAAGACCACCGCCACGACGCTGTCCACGACCGTGGAGAACGGTCAGACGACGTTCTTCCGCCCGCACCGGGCGCGCGTGGTCTCCGACTCCGCCGGCACCCCGCTGTACCTCGAGTACAAGGGCCGCAAGGTCAAGGACCTCTGAGCGGATCGCGCCGGGCGGCTCGCACCGCCCGTGAGGAGGAGCGGCGCGGCGCTGCGGTGACCCGGCTGCGAGAGGTGCTCGCGGTCCCGCTGGACACCGGGTTGCTGGAGCTGGCGCTGGTGCACCGCTCCTGGTCCTACGAGAACGGCATGGCGCCGACCAACGAGCGCCTGGAGTTCCTCGGGGACTCGGTGCTCGGGCTGGTGGTCACCGACGAGCTCTACCGCCGCCACCCCGACGTTCCCGAGGGCCAGCTCGCCAAGCTGCGCTCGGCGGTGGTCAACATGCGGGCCCTCGCCGAGGTCGCCGAGGGTCTCGGGCTCGGGGACTGCGTGCGCCTGGGCCGGGGTGAGGAGGGCACCGGGGGGCGCACCAAGGCCTCCATCCTCGCCGACACCACCGAGGCCGTCATCGGCGCGGTGTACCTCTCCAACGGCATCGACACCGCGCGCGAGCTGGTCCTGCGCCTCGTCGAGCCGCTCATGGAGCGATCCGCCACCCTGGGCGCCGGCCTGGACTGGAAGACCTCGCTGCAGGAGCTGTGCGCGGCCCGCGGGCTGGGCGCCCCGGAGTACCGCGTCGAGACCGCCGGTCCCGACCACGCCCGCACCTTCACCGCTCGCGTGGTGATGGCCGACTCCGTCGGCGCCGCCCCGGCTCCGGACGCCCCCGCGAGGGGCACGGGCACCGGGGGCAGCAAGAAGGAGGCGGAGCAGGCGGCGGCCGCCGACGCCCACGCCACGCTGTCGGCCCCGCCCCTCTCCGACACCGTCGCCCGTCCACCGGCTGACCGCGCTGACGCACCACCCGCGGCCACGCCGGCGCCCGGGGCCTGACCGGCCGTGCCCGAGCTGCCCGAGGTCGAGGTGGTGCGCCGTGGGCTCGCCCGGTGGGTCGTGGGTGAGCAGGTGGCGTCCGTCTGCGTCCTGCACCCGCGACCGGTCCGCCGGCACGTGGCCGGGCCCGACGACTTCTCGGCCCGCCTGCGCGGGCGTGTCATCACCGACGTCGCCCGCCGGGGGAAGTACCTGTGGTGCGAGCTCGACGACGACCACGCGCTGCTCGCGCACCTGGGGATGAGCGGACAGCTGCTGCTCGAGCCGCCCGTCGCCGAGGACGAGAAGCACCTGCGGGTGCGGGTGCGCTTCGTCGATCGCGCGGGCGACGCGCCCCCCGCTGACGACGCCGACGACGCCGACGGTCTCGGCGTGGCGCGTCCCGCGCCCTCCCTCGGCGGTCGTGAGCTGCGGTTCGTCGACCAGCGGATGTTCGGCGGCCTGTCGCTGGTGCCCCTCGTCCCCACCGCGGACGGCCTCGCCGGCGGCACCGGGCGGGGCGCCGACGGTGGGCCCGCCCCGTCAGCCCCGCGGGTCCCGGAAGGCGTCGAGCACGTGGCCCGCGACGTGCTCGACCCCCTGCTGGACACCGGCGCCGTGCTCACCCGCCTGCGCAGCCGGCGCACCACGGTCAAGCGGGCGATCCTCGACCAGCGCCTGCTCTCCGGGGTGGGCAACATCTACGCCGACGAGGCGCTGTGGCGCTCCCGGCTGCACGCCGAGCGCGCCACCTCGTCCCTGCCTCGCAGCGTGGTGCTCGAGCTCCTGGAGAACCTGCGAGCGGTGATGACCGAGGCCCTCGCGCAGGGCGGGACGAGCTTCGACTCCCTCTACGTGGACGTCAACGGCTCCTCCGGGTCCTTCGAGCGCGGCCTGGCGGTCTACGGCCGCGCCGGGCGTCCGTGCCCGCGGTGCGGCGCGCCGGTCGTCCGCGAGGCCTTCACCAACCGCTCGTCGCACCGCTGCCCGCGCTGCCAGCCCGATCCGCGCGCCTGACGGGTGGGGCTGGCCTCGCGCTACCGTCCGCGCGTGAGCGCGCCGCAGAATCCCTCGTCCGGATCCACCGCCATCCAGCCGCCGACGATGGTGCCGGTGTTCCTCGACCCCGACGCGGTCGCTGCCTACGGCGCCCCCAGCGTGGGCGACGAGGTCTCCTGGCACCTCACCTTCGTCGCCAGCGGTGACGCCGGGCCGGGCGAGGACCGCGGGCTGGTGCGGCTGCGCGTGATGGTCGAGGACCTGCCCGACGTCGAGCCCGGGGCGCTGCGCATGTCCGACGACGACGTGCTCACCGAGGACCAGCGCCGCGCCGCGGCGCTCGAGGAGACGCTGAGCGAGGCGAACTTCGCCCGCGAGCACCACCGCGTCCTGCTGCGGGCCGGCGCCGCCCACCTCTACTGGGACGCTCCCTCGGAGGTCAGCGGCGAGCAGCACGTCCTCGGCCACGTCCTCGCCAGCCCCGACGTGCCGCCCGGCGTGCCCGCGACGCCCTGCCGGGTGCGGGACCTGCTGGTGGAGGAGCGACGCTTCACCGAGACGGACGGCACGCCGACCGGCGAGCCCGGGTTCGACCCGGACACCGCCGACGGGTACGTGCTGGTCACCGGCATCCCCGCGACCTACACCCCGGTCGACCGCAGCCCCGTGAGGTTCGGGACGCTGCTCGTGGACGGGGCCACCCGCACCCTGGAGACCGGGATCGTCGCGACCGTGGACGTGCTCGGCATCGTCTGACCCCCTGAGCCCAGTCCCCTGACCGGCGCCCCTGACCGGCGCCCCTGACCGGCGCCGCTGGGCGGTGGTGCGCCTGGGGCGCGCGGTGCGCCGGGCCCGCTGACGGCGCGGTCTGCGAGGATCGCGCCGTGGATGTGGGAAGCACGCTCGAGCTCGTCATCGGCGTCGTGCTGGTGCTGGTCGCTGCCGCGGTCGTCACCGTCACGGGGCTGCTCCGCCGTGGGCGCGGGGGCCGTCAGCGGAAGATGGAGGCGCCGCCGCAGGAGCGCCTGCCGGGCGTCGGCGACGACGCGGAGACCCCGCGGGACTCGCCCATGCGCACCGTCGAGGACGTCGGCGGCGGTGGCGTGGACGTCCTCGAGGCCCCGCCGGAGCCCGCTCCCGTGCCGGCCCCCGAGCTCGAGAAGCCGCCCTCCGCGGCCGGGCGCCTCGTCCGGTTGCGCGAGCGCCTGGCCCGCTCCAACACCGCGCTGGGCCGCGGCCTGCTCGCCCTGCTCTCGCGGGACACCATCGACGAGGAGACGTGGGACGAGGTCGAGGAGACCCTGCTGCTCGCCGACCTCGGCGTCGGCCCCACGCAGGAGCTCGTCGAGAAGCTCCGCCAGCGCGTCGCGGTGCTCGGCACCCGCGATTCCGCCTCCGTCAAGGAGGTGCTGCGCACCCAGCTGCTGGAGGCCGTCGACCCGGGCATGGACCGCCGCCTCCAGGTGACCCCCCGCGGCGGCGGCCTCCGCCCGGCCGTGGTGCTCGTCGTCGGCGTCAACGGCACGGGCAAGACCACCACCGTCGGCAAGCTGGCCCGCCTGCTCGTCGCCGAGGACGTCGACGTGGTGCTCGCCGCCGCCGACACCTTCCGCGCCGCCGCCGCCGAGCAGCTGACCACGTGGGGGGACCGGGTGGGCGTGCCCACCATCCGTGCGCCGAAGGAGGGCGCCGACCCGGCGTCGGTGGCCATCGAGGGGGTGCGCGCGGCGACCGAGCTGGAGGCGGACGTGCTGCTCATCGACACCGCCGGACGGCTGCAGACCAAGACCGGGCTGATGGACGAGCTCGGCAAG
>JARIBR010000241.1 GCA_029258695.1 Quadrisphaera sp. | reverse complement strand
GCCGGGCTCGCCGTGCCCTTGCTCGCCGAGCGCCCCACCGCCTGGCGCCTGGCCTGGGGCGTGGTGGCCGTGGCCGGCGTCGCGGTGCTGGTCGCCGCCCCCGGAGCGCAGGTCAGCGTCACCGGCGTTCTGGCCGCGCTGGCGGCGACGGCCTCGATGGGGCTCGGCACCGTGCTGTCGAAGCGGTGGGGCCGCCCCACCGGTCCGGTCGCCTACGCCGGCTGGCATCTCAGCGCCGGCGGCCTGCTCATCGTCCCCCTCGCCCTGCTGGCCGAAGGTCGGCCCCCGACCCTGGACGCCGCCGCGCTCGCCGGGTACGCCTGGCTCGCCCTGGTCGGGGCGGCCCTGGCCTACACGCTGTGGTTCCGCGGGATCGGGCGGATGCCCGTGGGCGCGGTGGCGTTCCTCCCGGTGATCTCCCCGCTGGTCGCCGCAGCCGCCGGGTGGGCTGTCCTCGGCGAGTCCCTCACGCCCGTGCAGGGCGTCGGGTTCGCCGTGGCCCTGCTCGCCGTGGCCAGCGCTCAGCACACCCCTGCCCGCCTGGCTCGACGCGAACCGGCCGTCCCGGACACCACACCGTCGACCTCCACGCCGTGAACCTGCGGGTCATCGGTCACGACGGAACCCGAACCACCACGTAAGCCGGTCACCGCCGTGATCACCGTCCGGACGCGCGCCTGGGACGCGCAGGCCGCACAGTGAGGCCATGAGCGACGACCTGGGCAAGGGCGACCACGTGACCTGGTCCTCCCACGGCAACGACGTGCCGGGCGAGGTGCAGGAGAAGATCACCGAGGACACCGAGGCGGCGGGGCGCACCGTGCGCGCCAGCAAGGACGACCCGCAGTACCTCGTGCGGTCCGACAAGAGCGGCAAGGAGGCCGTCCACAAGCCCGACGCCCTCGAGGAGGGCTGACCCCGGACGGCCGACGGTCACACCGGCCGCACGCTCCCCGAGAGGTGCACCCGCTTCATCGACCCGGAGCGCACCGCCACGTCGACCCCGCCGCCGATGTCCTGCTCGTCCACCACGAGCGCGAGCGTGGCCGGGAGCAGCACCGGCGCCCCGAAGGCCACCTCGGCGGTGACCGGCGCGTGCGCCCGCGGTCCCAGGGCGGACAGGGTGCGGGCCATGGTGAACATCCCGTGCGCGATGGGGCGCGTGAAGCCCAGCGGACGGGCGGTCAGCGCCGAGAGGTGGATGGGGTTGACGTCGCCGGAGACCCGCGCGTACCGGCGCCCGGTGTCCCCCGCGAGCGGCCAGGTGCCCACCGCCGGGCCGTCGGGGACCGGCAGGTCGTCGCCGCCGGCGTCGGGCAGCCCGCTCGCGTCGGCCCCGCGGCGCAGGTATCGCGACGTGCCCGTCCACACCGTCTCGCCGCCCACCGTCACCTCCGCGTGCAGGTCGACGGTGGCGCCCTTCGGGTGCGCGGCGAGGTCGGCGGCCCACACCCGCACGCGCAGCGGCTCGTCGAGCGCGATCGGCCGCAGCGCAGTGATGCGCTGGCGCACGTGCACCAGGCCCAGCAGCGGGAAGGGGAAGGGCTGGGTGACCATGAGGTGCACCTGCGCGGCGAAGGCCAGCACGTGCGGATAGGTGACCGGCAGCACGTCGCTCACCCCGAACCCGCAGGCCCGGGCGTAGGCGGCGACGGCGCCGGGATCGGCGGTGGTCTCGACGACCACGGCCCGCTCCCCCAGCGACGGCCAGCCCCCGCGCCGCGGCACCAGCGCGCGGGCGTACAGCGGCCCGAGCGCCGGCGACGAGATCAGCACCACGTCGTCTCTCGCGTCTGGTCCCACGTCAGGCCCCCACGACGTTCTGCCCGCACACCCGGACCACCTGGCCGGTGACCGCGCTGGAGGCGGGGTCGGCGAGCCAGGCGATGGTCTCCGCGACGTCCACGGGCAGGCCGCCCTGACGCAGCGAGGACACCCGGCGGGCCGCCTCGCGGGTCAGCGCGGGCATCGCGGCGGTCATCTCCGTCTCGATGAAGCCCGGGGCCACGGCGTTGACGGTGATGCCGCGCCCGGCCAGCGCGGGAGCCATCGCCCGCACCATCCCCGCGACGCCCGCCTTGGACGTCGCGTAGTTGGACTGACCGCGGTTGCCGGCGAGCCCGGACGTCGACGACACCGCGACGACGCGCGCCCCGTCGGTCAGCGCCCCGTCGGTCGCCAGCAGGGCGTCGGTCAGGCGCAGCTGCGCGGCGAGGTTGACCTCGAGCACCGAGCGCCACCGCGCCTCGTCCATGTTGACGAGCAGCTTGTCGCGCGTGATGCCGGCGTTGTGGACCACGACGTGCGCCCCGCCGTGGCGCTCCACGAGGTAGCGGGCGAGCCGCTCCCCCGCGCCGTCGGCAGTGATGTCCAGCGCCAAGGCGCTGCCGCCCACGGCGTTGACCACCCGGGCCAGCGCGTCGCCGGCCGCCGGTACGTCCACGCCGACCACGTGGGCGCCGCGCGCGGCGAGCACCGCGGCGATGGCCGCGCCGATGCCCCGCGCCGCCCCGGTGACCACGGCCACCCGGCCGGCGAGCGTCTGGTCCGCGGGCTGGCCGCCCGGCTGCCCTGCGCTGCGCTCGATGGCGCGACCCGGCCCGACGCTGACGTCGACCACCTGACCGCTGACGTAGGCGGAGGCGGCCGAGGCGAGGAACAGCAGCGTGGAGGAGGCCGCGGCGACCACCACGTCCGCGTCCGCGCTCTCCCCCGCCAGCCGGACGAGGTTGGCGGTGGCCCCGTCACGCAGCTCCTTGGCGAGGGTGCGCACCAGACCCTCGAGCCCGGCCTGCGCCGCAGCGCGCTCCACGTCAGCCATGACGGATCCGGCATCGGCCGACCCGTCGACACCCGACCCAGCGCTGACCGGCGGGGCTGGCGTGCGGCTGATCAGGACCACGCGGCCCTGCGGGGCCAGGCGCTTGACCGCTGGTGCGAGCACGACACGGACGTCATCGAGCTGGGCGACACGGTCGACGCCGGTGACGTCGACGATGATGGCGCCACGCTTGTTTCTGTTATCACTGCTGGTCAAGAGGGTGGTGCTCGCCGGGTCGAACGGCTCGACCTCCGCGCCGGCGCTGCGCAGCAGGTCAGCCACGGCGGGAGCGAGGACGTCGTCCGCTGCGCCCGAGCGGTCCAGGGGCAGCGAGACCACGAGCGCCGGGCCGACCAGGAGCGCGTCGTCGTCGCCGCGGCGGCGCAGCGGCGTCGGGCGCGGCAGCCCGAGGCGCTTCGCGACCGCGGCTCCCGCGCCGTGGGCGACGACGTCGCGGTAGCGGTCCGCGGGGGCCGGGGGCACGGCGGCCGCGGCGCTCATCGGGCCTCCACCAGGGCGACGACGCCCTGTCCGCCGGCGGCGCACACCGAGACCAGCGCGCGCTGCACGCCCTTCTCCTGCGAGGGGGCTCCGGCCTCGACGCGCTCGCGCAGCAGCTTGGCGACGGTGGCGAGGATGCGCCCGCCCGTGGCCGCGAAGGGGTGCCCGGTGGCCAGCGAGGAGCCGGTCACGTTGAGCCGGTCGCGCTCGACCGTCCCGAACGGGGCGTCCAGACCGAGGTGGGTGCTGGAGAACTCCGCGTCCTCCCAGGCCCCGAGCGTGGTGAGCACGGTGGACGCGAAGGCCTCGTGGACCTCGACGAGATCCATGTCGGCCAGGCGCAGGCCGCGGCGGGCCAGCAGCCGGGGCGCGGCGTAGACCCCGGCCATGAGCAGGCCCTCGCGCCCGGAGACGAAGTCGACCGCGGCGGACTCGGCGTCGACGAGGTGGGCGAGCACCGGCTGGCGGTGGGCCGCGGCCCACTCGTCGCTGGCCAGAAGGACCGCGGAGGCGCCGTCGGTGAGCGCGGTGGAGTTCCCGGCGGTCAGCGTCGGCTCGGCGCCGACGCCCGCGCCGAGGCCGAAGACGGGCTTGAGCTTGGCCAGGCGCTCCATGGAGGTGTCGGGACGCAGGTTGTCGTCGCGCTGCAAGCCGGCGAAGGGGGTGACGAGGTCGTCGAGGAAGCCGCGCTCGTAGGCGGCCGCGAGGTGGGTGTGGCTCGCGAGCGCCACCTCGTCCTGGGCCGTCCGGGTGATCTCCCACCGGGCGGCGGTCAGGGCGGCGTGCTCGCCCATGGACAGCCCCGTGCGGGCCTCCGCGGTGCTGGGCACCTGGGGCTTGAGCTGCTGGGGGCGCAGGCGGGCGAGCGCGGCGAGACGTGCCTTGGTGGTGCGCGCGCGGGAGAGGGCGATGAGCACGCGGCGCAGCCCGTCGTCGACGGCGATGGGGGCGTCGGACGCGCTGTCGACGCCGCTGGCGACGCCGACCTCGATCTGGCCCAGCGCGATCTTGTTGGCGACCATCACCGCGGTCTCGACGCCGGTGGCGCAGGCCATCTGCAGGTCATAGGCCGGCGTCATGGGGTCCAGCGCGGTGGAGAGCACCGCCTCGCGGGTGAGGTTGACGTCGCGGCTGTGCTTGAGCACCGCTCCCCCGGCCACCTCACCCAGGCGCGCTCCGGCGAGGGAGTGGCGGGCGACGAGGCCGTCGAGGGCGGCGGTGAGCAGGTCCTGGGAGCTGGCGCGGGCGTAGCGCCCGTGGGCGCGCGCGAAGGGGGTGCGGTTGCCGCCGAGGATGGCGGCCGGGGACGTCGTCATCGGGTCAGCGTAGAGCAGGACGACCAGTACCCGGTACCGCCGGTAGCGGGTACTGGATGTAGCCGGTACCGGGCGTACCGGGTAGTGTGGCGGGCATGAGCGTCGAGATCGCGGAGCCCTCACCGGCCCCCGCCGTGCCCGACGGGCGCACCACCCGGTGGGCCGCGCACCGCCGGGCGCGGCGGGCCGAGCTGGTCAGCGCCGCGGTGCGGGCGATCTCCAGCGCCGGGCCGGACGTCGGGATGGACGAGATCGCCGCGCTGGCGGGCACGTCGAAGACCGTGCTCTACCGCCACTTCTCCGACAAGGGGGAGCTGCACGCCGCGGTCGCCGAGCGCGTCGACGAGCGCGTCAGCGCCGCGTTGCGGGCCGCGAGGACCGGCGCGGCGGACTTCCGCGCCGGGCTGCGCGCCGTCGTCCGCACCTACCTCCAGCTCGTGGTCGACGACCCGAACGTCTACCGCTTCGTCACCTCGAGGGCCGGTTCCGGCGCCGACCCCATCGCGGGACTGTCCGCCGCCGTCTCTGCCGAGCTGACACGGCTCATCGGGCGGCACCTGCGCGCCGGCGGGCTCTCCCGCGGCGTCTCGGCGGTCTGGGCCCACGGCCTGGTCGGCATGGTCCGCGCGGGCGCCGACCACTGGCTGGAGACCTCCGGCCAGGACGTCATCGCCCTGCCCGGCGGCGGCACCGCGGCGCGCCTGGGCGTCGAGGAGATGGCCGACGCCCTCACCGACCTCGCCTGGGGCGGCCTGGCGCCCGCCCTGGTCCCCTCCCTGAGCCCCGACGACCCCCCCGGTGACGCCCCGAGCGCCGCCGGTCCCGCCGCCATAGACAGCACCACCGTCCCCGACCCCCTGGAGCAGCCATGACCACCACCACGGACCGTCCCGCCGACATCGCCGAGGGCGGCACGAGCCCCACCCGCCTGCAGCCCCACGGGCAGGTGGCGCAGCGCTCGCCCGCGAGCATCGACGCCGACCCGCAGGCCCTGCAGAAGATCATGGACGGTCGCTGGGGTGCGGTGCGCGACGAGCTGCGCGCCACGCTGCCGGCGGAGTACTGCCACCCCATCGACCACCTGCCGACCGCCGAGCAGCGCGCCCTGACCACGCAGCGCCTCGTGGAGCTCGCGACGCACGGCGGGCACCTCACCTCCTTCGCGCGCGACGTCGGGGGCACCGCCGACGTCGGCGCCTCGACCGTGCACTTCGAGGCGCTCGGCCTCGCGGACCTCTCGCTGACCATCAAGGCCGGCGTGCAGTTCGGGCTGTTCGCCGGCTCCATCCAGGCGCTGGGCACGGCCGAGCACCACCGGAAGTACCTGCCGGGCGCCATGGACGTCTCCCTGCCGGGGTGCTTCGC
>JARIBR010000235.1 GCA_029258695.1 Quadrisphaera sp. | reverse complement strand
GGCGGCCGACGATGATCGGCTTCGTCCATCCCGGGACCAGGCGCGGCACGTTGCTGATGATGATCGGCTCACGGAAGATCACGCCGCCGAGGATGTTGCGGATGGTGCCGTTCGGGGAGCGGTACATGCGCTTGAGGCCGAACTCCTCGACGCGCGCCTCGTCGGGGGTGATGGTGGCGCACTTGACGCCGACCCCGTGCTCCTTGATGGCGTTCGCGGCGTCGACGGTGATCTGGTCGTCGGTGGCGTCGCGGCTCTCCATGCCGAGGTCGTAGTACTCGAGGTCGACGTCGAGGTAGGGGTGGATCAGGCGGTCCTTGATGAACTGCCAGATGATCCGGGTCATCTCGTCGCCGTCGAGCTCGACGACCTTGCCCTCGACCTTGATCTTCGCCACTGCGCGCTCCTCGGTGCTCTCTGCGGGTCCTGCGGGGACTGACCGTGCTGCCCGCGCCGCGGACGGCGCCGTCGCCACGACGGTAGCGGATCGGGCCCGCGCGGGTCCGCTCGCCGATCGTCAGGCGGCGCCGTCGCGCGACGCCTGGTCGATCGCCCAGGCCGCGTTGACCAGGCCGATGTGGCTGAAGGCCTGGGGGAAGTTGCCGAGCAGCTCCCCGCTCTCGGAGTCGACCTCCTCGGCCAGCAGCCCCACGTCGGTGACGTAGCCGGCGGCGCGCTCGAAGACCTCTTTCGCCTCGCCGGTCCGGCCGGCGAGCGCGAGGGCGTGCGCGAGCCAGAAGGTGCACAGCAGGAAGGTGCCCTCCTGGCCGTCGAGCCCGTCCACCCCGGAGCCGGTCTCGTAGCGGTGGACCAGCCCGCGCCGGTCGGTGAGCCGGTCGCGCACGGCGTCGATGGAGGAGAGCACGCGGGGGTCGTCGGCGGGCAGGAAGCCGACGATGGGCAGCAGCAGCGCGGTGGCGTCGAGGTCCGGGGCGTCGAAGGACTGGGTGAACGCACCCACGTCGGCGTCGAAGCCCCGGGTCTCCACCTCGGTGCGGATCTCGCCGGCGGTCCGCCGCCACCCGTCCACGCGGTCGTGGGCGTCGAGGAGGTCGGCCAGGGCGATCGCCTGGTCCAGGGCGACCCAGCACATGAGCGTGGAGTGGACGAAGCGGCGCGGCTCCCCGCGGACCTCCCAGATGCCGTTGTCCGGCTCGCGCCAGCGCTGCGCGGCCGCGTCCGCGAGGCCGACGAGGAAGTCCCGGGTCGCCTCGCTGGGCGTGCCCAGCTGATCACGGAGCTGAGCGGCGGCGTCCAGGAGCTCGCCGTAGACGTCGAGCTGGGGCTGGTCCCACGCGTCGTTGCCGACGCGCACCGGAGCGCTGCCCCGCCACCCGGAGAGGTGGGGCAGCGTGCGCTCGGTGAGGTCGTGCTCCCCGCCGATCCCGAACATGATCTGCAGCGGGTGCTCGACGGTCGAGCCCGAGGCGGCGTTGGCCATGAACGCGAAGAACTCGTGGGCCTCGTCGGGGCAGGCGGCCACCCACAGCGCCTGCAGGGTCATGCTCGCGTCGCGGACCCAGGCGTAGCGGTAGTCCCAGTTCCGCTCGCCGCCGACCTCCTCGGGCAGGGAGGTGGTGGCCGCGGCGACGATCGCCCCGGTGGGCTGGTAGCTCAGCGCCTGCAGCACCCGGCCCGAGTGGTGGACGAGGTCGCACCAGGCGCCCTGGTAGGCCTGGTGCTCCTGCGACCACGCCCGCCACCCGGACTCGGTCTGCTCGATCGACACGGCGATCGCCTCGCCGGAGCGCACCGCCGGCGCGGGGACCTCGAACGCCGAGTGCTCCACGGCGAAGCAGGCGCGCTCCCCGGCGCTCAGGTCGAGGCTGGCGTGGCAGGAGCCGTCGTCCACCGACAGGTCGACGGTGGACGAGACGGTGAGCCGGGTCGGCCCGCCGGCCGCGAGCGCCCCGCCGTCGACGAGCGTCAGCGTCGGGGTGACCTGGCCGTACTCCGGGCGAGGGCGCAGCGTCATGGTGGCGCTCACCTGCCCGCTGGTGCAGGTCACAGCGCGCGCCAGCACGTGCGGGGCGTGCTCGCCGAGGGCGTGGACGTCCTCGGTCTGGCCGAGCAGCAGCGCGTCGCGCAGCTCGAGGGTGCCGGTCCCGGTGTGGAAGGTGGTGAGCAGCACCATGCTCTCGGGCACGTACCGGCGCTCGGCGCGGAACTCCCCGTCGGGGCGGATCGACCAGTGCCCGGCGTCGTCGTCGAGGATCTTGGCGAAGACCGAGGGGCTGTCGAAGCGCGGCGCGCACCACCAGTCGAGCGAGCCCTCCGTGGTGACCAGCGCGGCGGAGTGCCGGTCGGAGAGTAGGGCGTGGTCGCCGATCGGCAGGGACGTCATGCCGGCGCCCCGGTGAGCGCGGCGCCGGGCATCGCGCCGGTCGGGCTCGTGACGGCGAGGGGCTGACGGTGCATCGGGGATGGTCCTTTCAGCCGAGAGAGCTCGTGCGGCGCACACCGTAGCCCGCCGTCACCCACCGTTCGATCGGGCGAGGAGGCCCCGGGCTGGCGGGCGGTGCCAGGGTGATCCAGCACCGGCGCTCCACCCCGATGCTGGTCTCGCGGGTGTCCTCGAGCCGCCCGCCGTTGGCATCGATGGTCCACGCGGACGCCTCGTTGTCGGGATCGCGGGTGAGCAGCACCCGCTCCAGGCCCCTCGCGGAGGCCTGCCGCACCGTCCGGGCGCGGGGGTGAGCGACGGGTCGTCGGCGGCACGAGCCGTGGCTCGAGCGCGTCAGGGCTCGTCGTGGGCGCCTCTCGATCAGCGGGCAGGAGCACCCGGCACCCCACCTGCTTGTCAGATGTGCTGGGAGGGTCCACAGTGTGGTGTTCGGCCGCACCCGGTGCGGCGCTGTCCTCGACGAAGTGGACCTCAGATGG
>JARIBR010000205.1 GCA_029258695.1 Quadrisphaera sp. | reverse complement strand
CTGGGCTTCGGCGCCTGGCGGGCCGCCCAGCAGACGTTGCGCCCGGGGATGCTCACCGCGGGGCGTGCGCTCGTCATCGGGGCCCTCGGGGCGGCGGTGTACGGCGAGGTGGAGGCGGCGCGCCTGCTGGTGACGCCGCTGACCCTGGTGGTCGGCGGCGTGGGGAGCCTGCTGCTGGTGCGGTACGCGCGCACGGCGGGCACCAGCGGCGCCGGGGCGCCGGACGCCGCCGGGGCCCCGGACGCCACGGGCGTGACGCGCGCGGGCGTCCGGCGCGCGGACCGCGCGGCCGCCGCCCTGCTCGGCGCCTCGGTGCTGCTCGGCGGCGGCGCCACGCTGCTGGCGCCGCTCGTGTCGGACGCCATCACGTCGGGACGCTTCGACATCGACCAGGTCGCCGTCACCGGGTGGGTCGTCTACGCCGCGTCGGCGGCGGTGGTCCTGCCCTACGGCACCCTCGCCGCCGTGCTGCGCCGCCAGCGAGCCGTCTTCCTCGTGCGGTGCGCGGACAGCGTCGCGTCGGTGGGCCTGCTGGCCCTGCTCCTGGGGGCCGGTGCGCCGGCCGCCGCCACGCCCTGGGCCCTCTCGGTCGGGTCGCTGGTCAGCGCGGTCGTGATCCGCTCGTGGGTGCTGTCGGGCCGGCGACCGGCGGGACCGACCGCGACGCGGCCACCGCGGGACGCCCCGGCGGGGTCCGCGGGCGCCGACGCAGCACCGCCAACCACGCCGCGGTGACGAAGAACCACACGCTGGAGACGGTCGCGACCGCACCGGGCCCGTCGTAGAAGACGCCGCTGGCGAGCACCGCGACGAGCACCCCGGCGAGCAGCGGACGGTCGTCGCCGTCCGGCCGGGCGCGCACGTCGCCGCGCCACGGCCGTGCGCCGAGGGAGGGGAGCGCCGCCGCCCCGGCACCGGCCCTCCTCAGCTGCAGCGCGACCGCGACCACGAGCGCCGCCCACGCGACGAGGCCCAGGGCGCCGACCTCGGTCACCACGTTCACGACCATGTTGTGGCTGCCTCCGAGCCCGGTGGCCTGGAAGAACAGGCCGCGGGGCGAACCGACCCCGTGCCCGTACAGCGGTTGGCGCGAGACCACCTCCCAGGCGAAGGACCACAGCTCGGTCCGGTAGTTGAGGGTCGCCAGCCGGTCGGCGTCCTCGCCCCGCGTCACGAACGCCAGCACGCGGTCCCCCGCCGCCACGAGCGCCAGACCGACGGCCACCACCATGCCCAGCGCGAGGAGCACCCGGCGCCGGCCGGAGCGCGCGAGCAGCACCACGCAGGCCGTGCCCGTGACCGCACCGAGCACGGAGCCGCGGGTCGCGCTCGCGAGGAGGGCGGCGGCGCAGACCAGGGCGAGGACGACGTAGGCGGCTCGGGGCCATCGCGGCCCCGGCGCCCGCCCGCCCTGCACCGCGTAGGCGCTCGCCATGACGACGGCCAGCGCGGTGAACACGCTGGAGACCGTCGGGTGGACCGCCAACCACGTGAAGCGCCCCTCCTGGAGCGCGCTCACCGCCGGGGAGGGCACGGCGACCCCGTACGCCACGGAGGCGGCGACCACCACGAGGTAGGCGTGCACCGCTGCGTGCAGCTGGGCCCGGGTGGCCGACGCGGCGAGGGCGACGGCGAGCGTCAGCACCACGCACGCCTGCCCGGCGCGCACGGCGGCGTAGGACGGGTAGGCCGCGTAGGTCACGGACAGGGCGACCAGAGCCGTGTAGGCGGCGGCGACGGACAGCGGCGCCGGGGGCCGCAGGCTCGACCACCGACCCGGCGCCGCACCGCGGCCGCGCACGAGGACCACGAGCGCTCCGGCGCCGACCACGCCGTAGACGGCGACCTCCACCAGCACGGAGAGGTCCAGCGCGCCGGAGACGGCCTGGCCGGCCGGGCGCGTGCGCCAGCGGTACCCCGAGGAGACGACGAGGGCCACCACGGCCAGCGCGGGCCACTGCCGGGCGACGAGCCCGCCGCGGGCACCGACGCGCGGGTCACCGGGTCTCACGGCGGCGACGCTACCGCCGCGGCCGCCGGTGGTGGCGGGACCGGGCCACCCCCGGCGGCCGTCGCCGCGCGCAGCCGAGGTCCGCCGCGGCGAGCCCGCCGGCCGCCGCGTGGGCGGCCCCCTGCTCGGCGGTCAGCGCACGGTCGTAGACCGCGGCGTCGTCGAGGCTGCCGGCGAAGGCGTCCGACGCCGGCCGGGACGGCCAGCCCGCGAGCGTGTCGCCGCCCAGGCGCCAGTACCCGTCGAAGGGCTGCGCCCCGGTGACCGTCGGGTCGGCCGCGACGGCGGCGCCGTCGACGTACAGGGTGAGACCGCCGGAGCCCAGCGTCGCGACGACGTGGTGCCACCCGCCGTCGTTGACGGCCGCGGACGAGCTCACCGTGGCGAGCCGGCCGTCGTTGACCCCGAGGTGCAGCCGGCCGGCGCCGTCCATCCACAGCTGACGGTCGTACTGGCTGCTGGGCCCGGTCCTCGAGTCGCCGAACCCGAGCAGCTTGCCGCCCCGGGTGGTGGTGGTGCGCAGCCACAGCTCGGTGCTGAAGGTCTGCGGTCCTGCCTGCGCCCGGGAGGTGGTGCCCGGGACGAGCGCCGTCCCCGTGAGGAAGGTGGCGAGGTCGCCGTCGCCGGTGCCCCCCGCCACGCGGCGCCGCGCCGAGGGGTCCAGCGTGAGGTCGGCGGCGCCGGCGCGGTCCCGCGCGCGGTCACCGGCGCGCTCGCCGAGCCGCCACCAGTGGACCGGCGCGTCGCCGGCGACGACCTCCGCGTAGGGCCCGGACGGCGGCTGCGGCGGCTCCGGCCCCGTGGGAGGAGCGACGACCGTGACGCTCACCGGGTCCGAGACCAGCTCGTTGCCCGAGGGGTCGCTCACGCGGACCCGGTAGGTCAGGGAGCCGCCGGGCGCGGTGTCGTCCGCGGCCGACAGCGTGGGCCGCTCCCACCACGCGGAGGTCGCCGTCCGGGTGGCCACCACCTCGCCGTCCCCGCTGCCGCGCAGGAGCTCGTACGTCAGCTCCGGGTCGTCGCGGTCCCAGGCGGCTCGGAAGGTGGCACGCACCTGCCCCGGTGCGGGGCTGGACAGCTCCGGCGTGATGGTGCTCTGCCCGTTCGGCGGGGCCGTGGTGGGGCCTTGCGCCTCGGGAGCGGCCGGGGGGGCCGCGAAGCGGACCAGACCCTGCTGGCCGGTGCCGTTGACGCGCGGGAACTCCCCGCCCATCACCACGTAGCCGCCGGCTGCCGTGACGCTCCACGGCCCCTGGAACTGCCCCGTGTAGCGCCCGGCCGCGAAGGTGGGGAGCCAGTGCAGCAGCTCCGGGGCGGGACGGCCGGCGAACGACCCGGAGGTGTTCGTGCGCCCCAGCAGGCTCGGCGCCGTCGTCATGGCCTGCGCTCGCTGCCACTGGCGCGGGCTGACCTCCGGGTTGCCGCCGACCATCGCGCAGTCGTGGGGGTGCCCGGCGGTGTAGAGCACGTCGCCGACGGGCGCCAGGGAGTACGTGTCCCCGAGGCACCCGCTGACCCACGCCAGCTCACCGGTGCGGGACTCCGCGGCGAAGGAGTTCTCGAGGTTGCCGCCGGCGCCGAAGACGTAGCCGGCGCCGTAGACCTGGCGCTCGTCGCTGGTGAGGCCGTAGATGGCCGCGTCCGGGCCGGCGTTGCGCACCACGGCGTTGGCGGCGAAGGGGCGGGCGCCGCCGGTGGTGAGGTCGACCGCGCCGAGACCGTAGGCGGCGGCGCCCGCGAGCGTGGTGAACCGCCCCCCGAGGACGAGCGTGCCGGCCCCGGGCGGGGCGGTGGCGGAGAAGACCTCGCCGCTGGCGGCGGGCGCCCACGCGGACAGCGCGCCGTCCCCGGCGGCGAACGCGGCCAGCCTGGTGCGCGGCTGGCCGGCGCCCTTCGTGAAGTTCCCGCCGACGTAGACGGTGCTCCCCACGGTCACCAGCGCCCGGACCCGGCCGTTGACGCCCGCCGCGAAGGCGGGCACGACGGCGCCGGTGGCCGCGTCGAGGGCGACGACGTGGTCGTGGGCCTCACCGTCGACCTCGGTGAAGTCACCGCCGACGTAGACGCGGCGGCCGTCCGGGGACGCGGCGATGGCGAGGCCCTGCGCGTCGAGGCGGGGAGCCCACGAGGAGACCAGCTCCCCGGTCGCGAGGTCGTAGGCCAGCAGGTTCGCGCGCGCGGTCTCGGACCGCCCCGCAGCGGCGCCGGCGGGGCGGGCGCTGGTGAACTCGCCCGTGACGTAGACGCGGTCGCCGACGACCACCTGGCCCCACACCACCCCGTCCACCTGGACGGTGGGCAGGGCGTCCGCGGTGACGGTCCCGGGCAGCCCCTCGGCCACCCCGGGGACGGCCGCG
>JARIBR010000174.1 GCA_029258695.1 Quadrisphaera sp. | reverse complement strand
CCAAGCCGGTCGGCGCCACGCTGACGGGCGTGGAGTGGCAGTCGGCGATGTACGCCTCCGGCCTGCCGGCCGAGGTGCGCCTGGCGGCGAGGACGGTGGACGGCCGCCTCCCCTTCGTCATCGAGGCCAGCGGCACCGAGACCCACCTGACCAACGGCTACGACCCCGAGCCCCGGGCCCGCGCGGTCTTCTCCGTGCCGCAGCCTGCCACCCTCGCGGCGATCGTGCGTCAGGCCGAGGAGCACCCTGAGGCCCCGACGTGGCGCGGACGCGTCGCCCGGCTGCCGGCCCTGGACACCGATGGTCTGCGTCCCGCCCAGGTGGAGGCGATCAGCGGCGTGGAGCGCTCGCTCACCGAGCAGCGGTTCGGCCGGTCCCTGGTGCAGATGGCCACCGGGGCCGGCAAGACGTTCACCGCGGTCACCCTGTGCCAGCGTCTCCTGCGGTACGGCGGATTCCGGAGAGTCCTCTTCCTCGTCGACCGCAACAACCTCGGGGACCAGGCGCTCGCAGAGTTCCAGAACTACCGGCTCCCGGATGACGGGCGGCGCTTCACCGAGGTGTGGAACGCCGACAAGCTCACCTCGGCCGGCCAGCTGCGCAGCTCGTCCGTGGTCATCTCCACCATCCAGCGGGTCTACGCCGCGCTGCGGGGCGAGCCGGTGCCGGCGGGCGACGCCCCCGACCTCGACGCCGCGGTCCCCGGCGCTCCGGTGACCGTCGAGTACGACGCCGCGATGCCGCCGGAGTCCTTCGACCTGATCATCGTGGACGAGGCGCACCGCTCGATCTACGGGGTGTGGCGCGAGGTGGTCGAGTACTTCGACGCCCACGTGGTGGGGCTCACCGCCACCCCCGGCAAGCAGACCCTGGCGTTCTTCGAGCAGAACCTCGTCTCGGAGTACACCTACCCGCAGTCCGTGGCCGACGGCGTCAACGTCGACTTCTCTGTCTTCCGCATCCGGACGCAGATCACCGCGGAGGGCTCCACCGTCGAGGCGGGGGAGGTGGTGCCACTGGTGGACCGCCGCACCCGGGCGCGCCGCTACGCCGCCCTGGAGGAGGACCTCACGTACACGCCCAGCCAGCTGGACCGCGCGGTGGAGTCCACGAGCCAGATCCGCCTGGTGCTGGAGACCTTCAGGGACGCCGCGCTCCCCGAGTCCTTCCCCGGGCGGACCACGGTGCCCAAGACGCTGGTCTTCTGCAAGGACGACCACCACGCCGAGGCCGTCGTCACCGCGGTGCGTCAGGTGTTCGGGCGCGGCAACGACTTCGCCGCCAAGATCACTTACAACGTGAAGGACCCGAAGGCGGCCCTCAAGGCGTTCCGCACGTCCCCGACCCTGCGCGTCGCGGTGACGGTGGACATGATCGCCACCGGCACCGACGTGAAGCCGTTGGAGTGCCTGCTCTTCATGCGCGACGTGCGCTCGGGGCAGTACTTCGAGCAGATGAAGGGCCGCGGCGCCCGCACCATCGAGCCCAGCGACTTCCAAGCCGTCACGCCCGACGCGCTGAGCAAGACGGGGTTCCTCATCGTCGACGCGGTGGGCGTCACCGACCACGCCTTCGTCGACCCGCCGCTCAACCGCGTCAAGGGCGCCTCCCTCGAGCAGCTCCTCGGCCGCGCCGCGGCGGCGACCTTGACGGAGGACGAGGCGGCGACGCTGGCGTCTCGACTCGCCAAGCTCGAGCTGGACCTCACGCCCGAGGAGCGCGCCGAGCTCGACGCCGTGGCGGGCCAGCCGGTGCGCCAGGTGGTCCGTGACCTCGTGGACGCCGTCGACCCCGACGCGCAGGCGCTCGCGACCGCCGGAGCAGACCCCGAGTCGCCGGAGGCCCGCGAGGCGGTGGCGGCGCTGATCGACGCCGCGGTGCGGCCGCTGGCGGCCAACCCGAACCTGCGCGAGCGGATCGTCGAGCTGCGCCGCAGCCACGACCGCGTGATCGACGAGCTGAGCGCCGACGTGCTCCTCGACGCCCACGGGGTGGTCGACGACACCGCGGTGCGCTCGGTGGTGGAGTCGTGGCGCTCCTACCTGGAGGAGCACCGCGCTGAGATCACCGCCATCCAGCTGCTCGACGGCGCGCCCGGCGCCCGGGTGGACTACGGCGACGTCGAGGAGCTGGCCCGGCGCATCAAGCGCCCTCCGTACGGCTGGACCCCGCAGGTGCTGTGGCAGGCCCACGAGGCGCTGGACGCCGGGCACGTGCGGCGCAACACCCGCAGCACCGTCACCGACCTGGTGCAGCTGGTGAGGTTCACTCTGGGGGTCGACGACGAGCTGGTGCCCTACGCCGAGGCGGTCGAGCAGCGCTACGCCGGCTGGCTGGCGCAGCAGGAGCAGGCCGGGGTGACGTTCACCGGCGACGAGAGGTGGTGGCTGGACCGCATGGCAGAGGTGATCGCCTCCTCGGCGCGTATCACAACCGACGACCTGGGCGACGCGCCGTTCACCGAGCGCGGCGGCATCGACGGGGCGCTGCGCGTGCTCGGAACTCGCACCGAGCCGCTGCTCACCGAGCTCGACGAGGAGCTGGCGGGGTGAGCGACCTGCCCGAGGGGTGGCGGCGGACGACGCTGGGAGAGGTCGTAGAAGTCCTCGATCACCGACGTGTCCCCGTCAGCGCGAAGGAGCGTGCGTCACGCGCCGGCGACGTTCCCTACTACGGGGCCGCCGGCAAGGTGGGCTCCATCGACCGACCGCTTTTTGACGAGCCGCTGCTGCTGCTCGGCGAGGACGGTGTCCAGTTCTTCGATCGATCCAAGAAGAAGGCATACCTGGTCGATGGGCCGGCGTGGGTCAACAACCACGCACACGTGTTGCGAGTGCGTGTGCAGGATGTCGACCGCCGGTTCCTTCGCCACCATTTGAAC
>JARIBR010000154.1 GCA_029258695.1 Quadrisphaera sp. | reverse complement strand
TCGAAGCTGTCGTGGGCGGTGGACCCCACGGGGGTCATCGCCCCCACCCCGGTCACGACGACGCGGGGCGGGGACGCCGGCTGTGGTGCGCTCGACATGGTGGACCTCTCGATCAGCGGGCGTGGGGTGGCGGCCGGCGGGCGCGGGGCGTGTCCCGCCGCGTCAGCTCTGGGCGTTCTGGATGTACGTGACGACGTCGCGGACCGTCTTGAGGTTCTTGGTGTCCTCGTCGGGGATGGTCACCGAGAACTTGTCCTCGGCCTGCACCACGATGGAGGTCATCGACAGGGAGTCGATGTCGAGGTCGTCGGTGAAGGACTTGTCCATTTCGACGGACTCCGTCGGCAGCCCGGTCTCCTCGTTGACCAGCTCGGCCACTCCGGCCAGGATCTCGTTCTCGCTCAGTGCCATGGGTTTCTCTCTCTCTTCTCGAAGGGCTCCCGTGCGGGAGCCCGCCTCGGGTGTGGCGGTCAGGGATGGTGCGTGGCCGGCGCGCCGCCGGGGTGCGCCGCTCAGGGCAGGACGACCACCTGGGCGGCGTAGGACAGCCCGGCGCCGTAGCCGATGAGCAGCGCGAGGTCGCCAGACCTCGCGGCGCCGTCGGCCAGGACGCGGTGCATCGCCAGGGGGATCGACCCGGAGGAGGTGTTCCCCGTGGTGACGATGTCCCGGGCGACGTGCACGTGCTCGGGCAGCTTCAGCTGCTTGACCATCGCGTCGATGATGCGCGCGTTGGCCTGGTGCGGGATGAAGGCGCCGAGGTCGTCGGCGGTGATGCCGGCGGCGTCGATGGCGCGCTGGGCGACCGGCGCCATCTGCCACACCGCCCAGCGGAAGACCTTCTGGCCCTCCTGCTCCAGCGCCGGCCACCTCGGGCGCTCGCCGCGCTCGACGGCGTCACGGTAGTCCGGCCAGGTGGAGGTGTTGCGGATCGCGTCCCACTGACCGCCGTCGCTGCCCCACACCGTCGGGCCGATTCCGGGGGTCGGCGAGGCGCCCACGACCACGGCGCCCGCGCCGTCGGCGAAGAGGAACGCCGTGGAGCGGTCGGTGACGTCGGTGTAGTCCGAGAGCTTCTCGACCCCGACCACGAGCACGCGCTCGGAGGTGCCGGCCCGCACGGCGTCGTTGGCCTGGGCCACGGCGTGGCAGAACCCCGCGCACCCGGCGGAGACGTCCCAGGCCGCGGCGGGGGTCGCCCCCAGGGCATCGGTGATCATGGCGGATGCCGCAGGCGTGGCGTACTCGTGCGAGACGGTGGCCGTGATGACGGTGTCGATGTCGGAGGGCTCCAGCCCCGCGGCGGCGACGGCCTCGCGGGCGGCGTCGAGGCCCATGTCCACCACGCTCACGTCACGGGCGGCCCAGCGGCGCTCCACGATGCCGGTGCGCTGGCGGATCCACTCGTCGGAGGAGTCGATGTGGGCGATGACCTCCTCGTTGGTCACCACCCGCGGTGGTCGGTGGGCACCGACACCCAGGATGGCGGCGTGCTCCGACCCGACCGAGCTGCGCAGAGTCATGCTGCTGAGATCTCCTCACCGTGGGCGGCCACCAGGTCTCGGGCGGCTCCGAGATCGTCGGGCGAGCGCAGCGCGACCACCTCGACGCCGCGCAGCGCTCGCTTGGCCAGCCCGGCGAGAGTACCCGCAGGGCTCAGCTCCAGGACGCCGGTGACGCCGCGGTCGGCGAGGGTCTGCGTGCAGGCGTCCCAGCGCACGGGGGAGGAGACCTGCGTGACCAGGCGGGAGAGCACGTCCGCGCCGTCGCCCACCACCTCG
Organism: Quadrisphaera sp.; assembly: GCA_029258695.1. The sequence goes on along the minus strand of JARIBR010000154.1, from coordinate 1,577 downwards.
CCGTCCGCGTTGGAGAGCAGGGTCAGGCTCGGGTCCCGCGGGTGCAGGGAGGCGACGTGCTCGGCGAGGTCGGAGACCGCAGGGCGCATGTGCTCGGTGTGGAAGGCACCGGCGACGGCCAGCGGCATCACCCGGGCGCGGGCCGGTGGGGAGGTGGCGAGCGCGGCGAGCTGCTCGAGCGTGCCGGCCGCGACCACCTGGTTCGCGCTGTTGACGTTGGCGGGCGAGGCGCCCGCGGCGGCGATGGCGGCCGCGACCTCGTCGGGGTCACCACCGACGACGGCGCTCATGCCGGTGGGGGTGCGCGCCGCCGCTCGGGCCATGGCGGCGCCGCGGACCGCGACGAGCGCCATGGCCGCCGCCGGGTCGAGCACGCCGGCGATCGCCGCTGCCGCCACCTCCCCGACGGAGTGGCCGGCGACCGCGGAGACCAGCCCCGCGGCGGCGGAGAGGTCGAGCGCCTCGGACGTCCCGCCCGCGTCGCCGCCCTGGGAGGTGTCGTCGGCGTCGCCGGTCCCGGCGTGCTCCCCGGGCAGCCCGCCGGGGAGCACGGCGGCGAACGAGGCCAGGGAGGCGGCGACGATCAGCGGCTGGGCCACGGCGGTGTCCCGGACGGCCTCGGCGTCGGCGGTGGTGCCGAGCGTCACCAGGTCCGCGCCGGCCGCCCGGCCGAGACCTGCCACGGCGGCCCGGTAGCCGGGCAGCTCCAGCCAGGGCGTGAGGAAGCCGGGCGTCTGGGCGCCCTGACCCGGGCAGAGGACGGCGAGCACCCCCGCACTATGCCGTCCCGGGCGCTGCCGGCGCGTCGTGGCCGCCCACACCAGGCGACGGACGAGGTTGGAGAGGTCCTACAAGCGTCGCGGCCCACCGCTGCGCTGCGTCACCGGAGCCACGGGTGCTGCGACGCCGGACGGCCACGGTGACGGCGGCCCGGCCGGCGTCGGGTCCGGCAGGGAGCCGACGGCGATCCCCACGTGGAGGACGAACGCGTCGCGCGCGACGGTGGGGTCCCACCCCGTCACCTCCGCGACCCGGCGCAACCGGTACCGCACGGTGTTGGGGTGGACGAAGATCGCCCGCGCCGTCGACTCCAGGGCCCTGCCGTTCTCGAGGTAGGCCCGCACGGTCTCCAGCAGGGCCGGTCCGGGCGCGGACAGCGGCACGAAGACGAGCTCGCGCAGGGCGGCGCGAGCCTCGAGGTCACCGGTGAGCACGCGCTCGGGGAGCAGGTCCACGGCGGCGACGGGCCGGGGGGCGCTGGGCCAGGCCCGGGCGGCGACCAGCCCGGACAGGGCGGTGCGGGCGCTGCGGGAGGCGTGCGCCAGGCCCGGCACGAGGTCGCCGACCACCACCGGACCCTCCCCGAGGCTGTCGGCGAGCCCCGCGGCCGCGGCCCGGGGGTCGGCGGCGCCCACGACGACGAGCAGCTGGTCTCCCTGGAGGCCGACGAGCGCGTCGTCGGCGAGGGTGCGCGCGGCGCGGCGCACGCGGGAGACGGCCTGCTCCGGGCTCCCCGGAGGACGCTGCCCGGCGACGACGACGACCTCCTGCTCCCGGTGCCAGCCCAGCGCGGTGAC
>JARIBR010000149.1 GCA_029258695.1 Quadrisphaera sp. | reverse complement strand
GACCGGCGTCCCCGGTGGTGCCCGCGTGGGCCGTGCTGGCCCTGGCCGGCGTGCAGGCGCTGGCGTACTCCCTGCTGCCGGGGCGCGCCATCGTCCGGGTGCTCGGCGTGACCGGGCTGTCCCTGGCGTGGTGGGCGTGGCTCGCCGACGCCGCGCCACCCGGCGGCGGCCTCGTCGAGCTGTGGTCGCTGCCGCCGGCCGGCCTGGCCCTGGTCGTCGGTGCCCTCACCTGGCGGGCCGTGCCCGCCCTGTCCTCCTGGGCCGCGCTCGGCACGGGGCTGGCCGCAGCGCTGGTCCCGAGCTCCCTCGTCGCGTTCGAGGCGTTCACCTCGCTGGACACGTTCGTCTCCGCCGTGGTGGTGGGGCCGCAGCCGTGGGGGGAGGCGACCGTCCGCGCCGTCCTCGTCGTGCTCGTCGGCGCCGGCCTGGTCGTGCTCGGGGTGCGCCGGGGGTGGCAGGCCCCCGTGGTGCTCGGGGCCGCCGCGGCGATGGCCGTGGGAGCGGCGCAGATCGGCCCGTACGTCGTGGCGGCGCCGCTGTGGCTCACGACGGGCCTCGCGGGCGTGGGCGTCCTCGTCGTCGCCGTGCGCCTGGAGGCGGCGCGGCGCTCCTCCGCGCGGGCGCTCGGCTGGCTGCGGGCGCTGCGCTGACGTGCGCCGCCTGACGCCTGCCGCCCGCCCGGCCTGCGGGCGCAGAGCCGGGGTCGTCCCTCAGCGGTCGCCGGAGACCTGGACCGGGGAGCCCCACCGGCCCTCGTGCGCGACCTGCGTCGCCGTGCGGCGCCTCGGGCGGTGCGGTGAGGGCGGCGCGCTCGGGTCGAGCCCCCCGCGGGGGTGCGGCGCGGGGACGCCCACGCTGATCACCCCCACGAGGCGGCGCCCGGGGGGCACGCCGAGGCTGGCGAGGACGCCGGCGCGGGCGGCGGGCGGGACGCCGAAGAAGCAGGCGCCCAGCCCCGCGTCGGTGGCGGCGAGCAGCACGAGCATGCTCGCCATCGACGCGTCGACGTCCCACCACGGCGAGGGCTCGGCTGCAGAGGCCGCCGCCTCGCCCGCGGCGCGCGCCTTGTCCGGGGCGGCGTAGCGGCGCGCGTAGGCGTCGGGGTCGGCGACCACGACGAGGAGCGCCGGCGCGGTGCGCATCCCTGCCGTCCAGCGGTCGTCCTCGCCGGGGGCCGGCGCACCCGCTGCGTGCCAGAACCCCTCCCGGTCGCGAGGTGAGCGCAGGACCACGAGGTCCCAGCCCTGGGTCATCCCCGCGCTGGGGGCCCGCGCGGCGGCGCCCAGCAGGCTGAGCAGCGCCTCGTCGTCGACCTCGTGGGAGGGGTCGTAGGACCGGGTCATCGATCGGGCCGCCACGACGGCGCTGAGCTCCACGCACGCGAGGCTGCCAGGGCTACCGTGCAGAGCGTGAGCGAGCAGGGAGGGGTACGTGTCCTGCCGGCGCGCGCGGCGCGCTGGGAGGCCGACGTTGCCCTGCGCGACGGGGGCTCCGCGCACCTGCGACCCATCACGCCCGCTGACGCGGACGCGCTGCAGCGCTTCCACGTGGGGCAGTCCCGCCGCTCGACGTACCTGCGCTTCTTCGCGGACCTGCCGCGCCTCTCGGCGGTCGACCTCCAGCGCTTCACCACCGTGGACCACCGGGAGCGCGTCGCCCTGGTCGTGGAGGTGGGGGGCGTCATCATCGGCGTGGGCCGCTACGAGCGGCTGGGCGTGGGGCTCGCGGAGGTCGCCTTCAACGTCGCCGACGCCCACCAGGGGCGGGGTGTCGGCTCGGTGCTGCTGGCCCACCTGGCCGCCGCCGCCGACGACAGCGACATCACCACCTTCCGGGCCCACCTGCTGGAGCAGAACCAGCAGATGCTCGACGTCTTCGCCGCCGCCGGGTACGCGGTGACCTCCCTCAGCGAGGACGGCATCGTCACCCTCGAGGTGGACCTGCGCGACACCAGGGCCTCGCTCGCGGCCACCCGGGGCCGGGAGGTCAGCGCGGAGGCCGCGAGCCTGCGGGCGCTGCTCGCCCCCCGCTCGATCGCCGTGGTGGGAGCCGACCGGGCCGGGCAGGGCGTCGGCTCGGCGATCCTGCGCCACCTGCTCGACGCCGGCTTCGCCGGGGACGTCTCGGTGGTCCACCCCGACGCGCGGCGCGTGGGCGGGCTGCTCGCCGCGGCCACGCTCGCCGACGTCCCCACCACGCCGGACCTCGTCGTCCTCGCGGTGCCCGCCGACGCGGTGCCCCACGTCGTCGCGCAGTGCACGGGCCTCGGCGTCCGGGCCCTGCTGCTGGTCTCGGGAGGCTTCGCCGAGGTGGACGAGGACGGCGCCAGGGCCCAGCGCGAGATCGTCGCCACCGCGCGCGCCGGCGGGATGAGGGTGCTCGGGCCCAGCAGCTTCGGGGTCCTCAACACCGACCCGGCGCTGCGCCTGAACGCCTCGCTGTCCCCGCGCAGCCCCGGTCCGGGTCCCGTGGGGCTGTTCAGCCAGTCGGGGGCGCTGGGGGTGGCGGTGCTCGACGCCGCCCGCCGCCGTCGCCTGGGGGTCTCGACGTTCCTCTCGGCGGGGAACCGCGCGGACGTCTCCACCAACGACGCCCTGCAGTACTGGGCCACCGACCCGGCGACGTCGGTGGTCGGCATGTACCTCGAGTCGCTCGGCAACCCCCGCAAGTTCTCCCGTCTGGCCCGCGCGCTCTCCCCGGACAAGCCCGTCGTGGTCGTCAAGCCCCCGACGAGCCCCTGGGCGGTCCCGGCCGGCCAGGACGCCGCAGCGTCCAGCGCGCCCCCGGAGGCGTTCGCGGCGATGCTGCGCCAGGCCGGCGTCATCCGCGTGGACACCCTCCACCAGCTGTTCGACGTCGCGGCGCTGCTCGCCCACCAGCCGCTGCCCGCCGGGCCGCGGCTGGCGGTCGTGGGCAACTCCGAGGCCCTGGCGGTGCTCGCCCGCCAGGCCGCGCTCGGCTGGGGCCTGGAGGTGGCCGGGGTGGCGACGGTGGCCGCGGAGGCGGGCGCGGAGGAGATGACCGCGGTGATCGGCGGGGCCCTCGACGACGACGGCGTCGACCTCGTGCTCGCCTGCTTCGTGCCGCCGCTGGCCAACGCCGACGTCCCCGTCGAGCGGGTGGTCGCGTCGGCGGCCGACGCCCGGTCCAAGCCGGTGGCCGCCTGCCTGCTGGGCGCCCCCGGGGTGGTCGGCGGCGGTGAGGGGAGCCTGCCCGGGGTGCGCGCGCTCCCGGCCTACCCGACACCGGAGGACGCGGTGGCGGCGCTGGCCGCCGCCGTGGGGCACGCCCGGTGGCGCGCGCGTCCGGCCGCGGCCCCTGCGGCGCCGGCGGGGACGGACCGTCGGCGGGCGCGGCGGCTCGTGGACGACCTGCTGGCGTCGGCCCCGGGAGGGCGCCGGGTCCTCGGGGCGAGCGAGCGCGGCGCCCTGCTGGCCTGCTACGGGATCGACGTCGAGGAGGACGCGGGTGACGTCGACGGGGGCGTCGGCCAGGGCGGCGACCCCGGCCCGCCCGGCGTCGCGCTCGTGCTCTCCAGCACCGAGGACCCGCTGTGCGGCCCGGTGGTCAGCCTCGCGGCGGCGGGGGAGGCCTCGGAGCTCCTGGGCGACGTCGTGCACGCGGTGCCCCCGCTCAGCGGCGCCGACGTCGGGGACCTCGTGCGCTCGCTGCGCTCGTCCCCGCGCTTCTTCGGCTACGGGGGGGCGGAGCCCGTCGACGTCGACAGCCTGGAGGACCTCCTCGCGCGGCTGGCGGTGATGGCCCACGACCTGCCCGAGTGCGCCAGCGCGGTCCTCGAGCCCGTCGTGGTCGGCCCGGGCGGCACGCGGGTGCTCGGCGCGCGCGTCGAGGTGGCCCCGCCCCCCAGCGAGGCCCGGCTCGATCTGCGCACCGTCCCGCGCTGAGCCCACGCTGAGCCCCTGTCGAGCCCGCACCGGGCCGCCGTCGAGCCCGCCCGCAGCAGCACGCCGCCGCCGCCCCGGCGCCGGCGCCACCACGGCGGGCGCCCCGTGGGGGATGATGACGCGCATGCGTGAGAGCCCAGAGGCCCGTCCCAGCCAGCCGTCGCGCGTCGGGAGGGTCCGCCGGGGCCGCACCGGGGGTGCGGGCGGCTCACCGGGCCCGGAGCGCCAGCGTCCCGCCCCCGGCGTGCTGCCCGCCGAGCTCGTCCGCGAGATCGAGCGGGGCGGCTACTACCCGGCGCTGGTCACCGACGTGGTCTCCCTCTCGCTCGCCGACGAGGTCGTCCTGGACCACTTCGTCCACCTCGAGACGACCTTCGACACCGACGAGGTCCGACGGCACGTCACCGTGATGGTGATCACCCCCACGCGCCTGCTCGTCGCCCACGTCGACGACCACCACGGCGACGCCGTCGTGGAGGTCGGCGTCCCGAGGCCGAGCGCCAGCGCACCGCCCGTCGCGGCGTCCAGCGTCGAGTCCGTGCCCCTGCACCAGGTGGGATCCGTGGTCGTCTCCCACCGCGTGGTCGACCCTGCGCGCTACCGCAGCGGCCAGGCTCCCGCGGAGCTGGTCCTGGGCCTGTCCTGGGGGACGTTGCGCCGCGTCGACCTCGAGCCGGCCGCGTGCGCGGACCCCGACTGCGAGGCCGACCACGGCTACACGGGCACCGTCGCCGGCGAGGACGTCTCGCTGCGCGTCTCCGCCGACGCGGAGGGGGCTGACGCGGTGCGCGCCGCGGTGCGCTTCGCCCGCAGCCTCACCGAGGTCTCGCGCCCCCTGGTCGGCGGGGCCGGTGGCGCAGCGGTGGTCCGCGGGGTGCGCGGCGAGGAGCCAGCGGGCACGGTCGAGGCCGGCGAGGAGTGAGCGCCGCCACCTGCGCCGCCTCGGCGACGACCCCGTCGGCGGCCTCACCGGCTGCCGTGGGAACGCTCGCGGACGTCCTGCCCGCCGTGGCCGGCGCGCTGGGGGCCCCCGTCGCGGGGGCCGGCGACCGGGCCGACGCGCTGGCCGCCCTGCGCCTGCCTCCAGCGCCCCGGGTGCTCGAGGTGCTCGTGGACGGCCTCGGTGAGCAGCTGCTGCGCGCCCGCAGCGGCCACGCCCCGACGCTGCGCTCCCTGCTGACCGGCGCTCCGGTGGCCGGACTGGCGTCCGCGTCGTCCGTGCTGGACGTCAGCTACCCCTCGACCACGGCGACGTCGCTGGCGAGCCTGGGGACCGGCCTGCTCCCCGGCGCCCACGGCATGACCGGCTACCAGGTGAGGGTCCCGGCCAGCGGCGCCCTCCTCAACGAGCTCTCGTGGGAGGGCGGCCCGGACCCCCGCACCTGGCAGCCGCACCCGCCGGTGTTCACCCAGGTCGCCGCGGACGGCGTGGACGTCACCCGCGTCGGCCCCGCGCACTTCGACGGCTCGGGGCTCACCGAGGCGGCTCTGCGGGGCGGGCGCTACCGGGCGGCCCGCAGCCTCGGCGACCGCGTGGAGGCGGCCCTGGACGCGCTGAGCGCCAGCCCCCGCTCGCTCGTCTACCTCTACTGGGGGGACGTGGACAAGGCCGGGCACGTGTCCGGGGTGGCCTCCACCGCGTGGGGGGCGGCGCTGGAGGAGGTGGACGCGGCGATCGCCGCCCTCGCGGCGCGGCTGCCCCCCGACGCGCTGATGGTGCTCACCGCCGACCACGGGATGGTTGACGTGCCGGCCGGGTCGCGCACCGACCTCGCCCACGACGCCGAGCTCGCCGCCGGCGTCGAGCTCACGGGCGGGGAGCCCCGCGCGCCGATGCTGTACTGCCGACCCGGCGCCGCCGCCGACGTCGCCGCCACCTGGCGCGGACGCTTCGGCGAGGACCTCGAGGTGCTCCTGCGCGACGAGGCCCGCGAGGCCGGGTGGTTCGGGCCGGTCGCCGAGCACGTCCTGCCCCGGATCGGGGACGTGGTGGTGGCGGCGCGGGGCGCCGTGTCGGTCCACGACTCCCGCGTGCAGCGGGCGGCGCTGGCCGACCTGGTCGGGATGCACGGCGCCCTCACCGACGCCGAGGTGCGCGTACCCCTCCTCACCCTGGCGGGTCGCTCGCTCTGAGGCTCAACGCTCGCCGTCGTCGGCGGGCTCGGCGGGGCTGCCGAAGACGATCTCGTCCCAGCTCGGCACCGAGGATCGCCGGCCGGCACGCGTCCGTGGCGACCCCGAGCGCGCTGCTGACGCTGCCCCCGAGCGTCGCCCGCTGACGGCGCGGTCCCCGGCGGACGGGCCGTCCGCCGCCGCGGCCTCCTGCGCCGGACCGTCGTGGTCGTCATCGGCCGGGTCGGCCTCGTCGGAGGCGTCGATCTCGGGGGGAGCGGGTGCGCGCGGCTGCGCCACCGGCGTCTCGGGCCCGATCCACGTCCCGAGGGACCCCGCCTCGGGGACCTCGCCGCGAGCGGCCCACGAGGGGCCCACCGTCCGGGGAGCGTCGTGGTCGCGACGGGCGGGCAGGCCGAACGCGTTCACGTCGTGGGTCACGGGCGACCGGTCCGGCGCACCGCCGTCCAGGTCGTCGTCCGCGCCGGAGGGCTCGGCGTCCTCGAGCGGCCGCGCGGGTGCCGGCCGCCACCAGTCGGCGCCGCTCGTCGTCGCGGCGCCCTCGTGCTCGTCCTCGTGCCCGGCCGTGGGCTCGTCCTCGCGGTCGTCGTCGCCGTCCGTCGGGAGGTGCCCGGCGGTCTCCCACCGACCGGCGTCGTCCACGTCGGGATC
>JARIBR010000099.1 GCA_029258695.1 Quadrisphaera sp. | reverse complement strand
CGCGGCGCCCAGCACGAGGGCGACGACGATCGCGAGGACCATCCATCCCAGTGCACAGAGCGTCGCGACCAGCAACATATGTCAGGTATAGCCGTTTTTGTCGGCAGCCACCACCGTGCTCGCGGCCGGTTGGGCGGGTCGCAGCGTCGTCAGCAGGCTCACGACCACCAGCGCCAGCAGCGCCACGGGCAGCGAGACGATGATGGCGTTGAGGGAGGCCGACAGCCCCAGGGACTCCCACGTGAGGGTGGTGACCGTGCCGAGGACCATCGAGGACAGCACCCCGGCGGTCGTCGCGCGCGGCCAGAACAGCACGGCGAACACCGCGGGGGCGATGGCGACGCCGTAGACGGTGTACGCGTAGACCTGCAGAGCCAGCACCGAGGGGAAGAACTGGCCGAGCGCGTAGGCGAGAACGGCGATGACCAGCACCGAGAGCCGGTGGACCGCGAGGCGGCGCGCATCGCTGACCTCGCGGCGCGAGAACCGGGTGTAAAGGTCGTAGACGACGTTCCCGGCGCTGGAGAGCAGGAACGATGAGCCGGTGGTGACGATGAAGGCGAACGCCCCGGCGAGGATCAGCCCGCCGACGACGGTGGGCACGAAGCCCTCCGACGCGAGCGCGAGCACGCCGGTGTCGGGGTCGATGCCGGGCAGCAGGAACGCGGCCGCGGAGGCGAGCAGGACCGTCGGCACCGTGACGAGGAAGCTCGAGAAGAAGAAGCCCACCGTCGAGCTCTTGGCCGTCCCGGCGTCCTGCGCCGCGGCGAGGCGCTGGTAGAGGTTCTGGTCGGCGATGACCAGCAGGAACAGCGGCAGGAAGTAGCCGAGCACCTGCAGCCCGGTGAGGCCGCCGGCGAGGCTGACCATGGGCGCCGGCAGCTGGTCCACGTAGCTGCCGAGACCTCCGACGTCGCGGACGAACACGTAGCCGAGGGCGATGAAGAGCGTCACGATGATGATCACCGCCGACATGAAGTCCGTCCACGCCACCGAGAGCAGGCCGCCACCGACGGCGAGGAAGGCGATGAGCAGACCGGTGAGCACCGTCGCCTGCTCGGTGCTGAGCGGGGTGATGAGGCTGAGGATGTAGCCGCCGCCGATGAACTGGTACGCCACGATGCCCACGTAGGCGAGCACCGTGATGACCACGGCGACCATGCGCGTCGTGGTGCCGAAGCGCTCCTCGAGGAGCTCGGGCACCGTGTGCTTGGCGGCCTCGCGGATCTTCCCGGCGATGAGGTACAGCACGATGATCCCCACCGGGGTGCCGGCGAAGAAGAAGATCGACGCGAACGGCCCGTAGGTGTACGCGAAGTTCGCCCCGCCGATGATCGTCCCGGAGCCCACCCAGGTGGCGAGCAGCGTGCCGATGAGCACCGGGCGGGGCAGGCGGCGGCCGGCGAACATGAAGTCGTCCGCCCCCGCGACCTGGCTGCGGCGGCTGAACCACAGACCGATCCCCACCATGAGCAGCAGGTAGACGATGAGCACGACGACGTGGACGACGTTCACGTTGACCCCCGAGGTTCGGACGGTGGGAGCGGGCACGGCGGCGTCGCCGATGACCGATCCGACCACATCCGTGATCATGGGTCCAGGATGGGGGGGTCGGCCGCCACCGGGGCGGGCCTCGACGGAGAGGACGTGCTCGCCATGACCAGCGACCCCACCGGCTCGGTGCTCGTCACCGGTGGCCGGGTGCTCGACGCCGGGCGCGGCGTCTGGACGGGCGCGTCCCGCGTCCTCGTCGAGGACGGCCGGGTGGTGGCGGTCGGCGGTGAGGAGGTCGGCGCGCCCGACGGCGTGGCGCGCCTCGACGCGGCGGGCGCCACGATCATGCCGGGGCTCGTCGACGCCCACGTGCACGTCACGGCGGCCACCGCGAACCTCGCGGAGCAGTCCGAGTGGTCCGGCGCCTACGTCACCGCCCACGCGGCCGGGATCATGGCCGGGATGCTCGCGCGCGGCTTCACCACGGTGCGCGACGTCGGGGGAGCGGACCACGGCCTGGCCGCCGCCGTGGATGAGGGGCTGCTGGCCGGCCCCCGGCTGTTCTTCGGCGGCAAGGCGCTGAGCCAGACCGGCGGCCACGGGGACGGGCGCGGCCCCGGCCGCACCGCGCCCCTGGACACCGCGTGCGGCCACGGCCTGTCGAGAGTCTGCGACGGCGCGGACGGTTTCCGCCTCGCGGCCCGCGAGCAGCTGCGCACCGGCGCCCACCACGTCAAGATCATGCTCTCCGGCGGGGTCGCCTCGCCCACGGACCGGGTGGACTCCACGCAGAGCAGCGACGGCGAGATCCGGGCGGTCGTCGAGGAGGCCGCGGCGCAGGGCCGGTACGTCACCGGGCACGCCTACACCGCGCGGGCGGTCAACCGCGGCCTGCGCCTTGGGGTGCGCGGCATCGAGCACGGCAACCTCATCGACGAGGAGAGCCTGGACCTCTTCCTCGAGCACGAGGCGTTCCTCGTCCCCACCCTGGTGACCTATCAGAACCTCGCCCGCGAGGGCACGCAGTTCGGCCTGCCGCCGGCCAGCGTGGCGAAGGTCGCCGAGGTGCTCGACGCCGGCCTGGACGCCCTGGACCGGGCGAGCAGCGCGGGGGTGGACGTCGTCTTCGGCACCGACCTCCTCGGCGGCATGCACCGCCACCAGAGCCAGGAGCTCGCGATCCGCGCGCAGGTGCAGTCCAGCGCCCAGGTGCTCGCCTCGGCGACGACGACGGCGGCGCGGCTCCTGCAGCGCGAGGGGGAGCTCGGCGTGCTGGAGCCCGGCGCCCTCGGTGACCTGCTCGTGGTCGACGGCGACCCGCTGGCGGACGTCACGGTCCTCGCCCGCCCGCAAGAGTCCCTGCGCCACGTGGTGCAGGGCGGGCGGGTGGTCCACCACCGAGCACACCTATGAGGTGTGCTCGTCGGTCGATGCCGCGGACCCGGAGGTGAGCGCGCCCCCCGACGCGGGGCCGCGGACATCTCCCGCACGTGCTGTCGCCGCGTCATCGCTCTGCGCATATCACCCCCCAGCGCGTCGCTCTCTGTGACGCTGGCCGGGTGACGAGCAGCTACAGCACGGTGACCGTGGTCTACGAGGGCGACGCGATGCTCCTCACCCTG
>JARIBR010000254.1 GCA_029258695.1 Quadrisphaera sp. | reverse complement strand
GACCACCCTGGAGCTCCTGCCGATCCACGCCATCGTCGACGAGCCGGCGCTCCTGGCCCGCGGGCGCCACAACTACTGGGGCTACAGCACCCTGTCCTACCTCGCCCCGGAGCCGCGCTACGCCACCGCCGCCGCGCGCGAGGCCGGCGCCCAGGCGGTCTGCGACGAGCTGCGCACCGCGGTCGACGCGCTGCACGCCGCCGGCCTGGAGGTCGTGCTCGACGTCGTCTACAACCACACCTGCGAGGGCGGCGGCGACGGCCCGTCCCTGAGCTTCCGGGGGCTCGACGCCGCGTCGTACTACCGCCTGGACGAGGACGGCCACGACGTCGACTCCACGGGGTGCGGCAACAGCCTCGACTTCTCGAACCCCCGGGTCGTCTCCCTCACGCTGGACTCGCTGCGCCACTGGGTGACGTCCTACGGCGTGGACGGCTTCCGCTTCGACCTCGCCCCCACCCTGGCCCGCGGCGCCGACGGAAGCTACTCCCCGCAGCACCCGTTCCTCGTCGCGGTGGCCGCCGACCCGGTGCTCTCCGACGTCAAGCTCATCGCCGAGCCGTGGGACCTCGGCCACGACGGGTGGCGCACCGGCGACTTCCCCGCGCCGTGGGCGGAGTGGAACGACCGCTTCCGCGACGCCGCGCGGGACTTCTGGCTGGCCGACGCCGGGCGCCTGTCCGACGGCGAGGCACCGGGCCACGGCACCGCGGAGCTCGCCACCCGGCTGGCCGGCTCCGCGGACATGTTCTGCCGCGGGGACCGCGGCCCGCTCGCGTCGGTCAACCTCGTCACGGCGCACGACGGCTTCACCCTCGCGGACGCGTGCGCCTACGAGCACAAGCACAACGAGGCCAACGGCGAGGACAACCGCGACGGCACGAACGACACCCGCAGCTGGAACCACGGCGAGGAGGGCTGGCACCCGCCGCACCAGCCGGGCCAGCGCGACCCGGACGCCGCGCTGCGCGACCACCTGCGCCGGCGCTCCATGCGCAACATGCTCGCGACGCTGCTCCTCTCGGCCGGGGTGCCGATGATCACCGCGGGCGACGAGCTGGGCCGCAGCCAGGGCGGCAACAACAACCCGTACTGCCTCGACTCCCCGGTCTCCTGGATGGGCTGGGACCTCGCCCCGTGGCAGCGGCGCCTGCTGGCCTCGACCACCGAGCTGGTCCGGCTGCGGCGGACCTACCCGCAGCTGCGCCCGGTGCGCGCCCCCACCGGCGAGGTCGTCGCCGGTGACGGCACCACGGACCGCGCGTGGTTCGGCCCGGACGGGCGGCTCATGACGTCGGGCTGCTGGGAGGACGCCGGCGCCCGGGTGGTGCAGATGTTCTGCCACGGCGCGCCCAGCGGGCAGCGCGACGCGGTGCTGCTCGTGGTCAACGGCGGCCTGGACGACACGGAGGTGACGCTGCCGAGCGCCCCGTGGGGCACGGCGTTCACCCCGCTGTGGTCTAGCGGCGTGGACCGCCGCGAGCCCGCCGACACCTCCGGGGACCTCTCCGGCGGCGAGGACGGACCGGTCGGCGAGGACGGACCGGTCGGGCTCGACGCGGAGGACGCCGATGACGACGGGCCGATGGCCCCGGGCTCGACCGTCGTCCTCGACGCCCTGTCGGTCCGTCTGCTGCTGGTCACCCGCGACTGACGCGCAGGGTGGGTGAGCGTGCGAGCGCACCGCTCACCCACCCTGCGTCGCTGCCCTACGAGGCGACGGCGACCAGGGCCGTCTCGACGTCGGTGGCCTGCCCGGTGTGGTGGGGCAGCACCCGCACCGTGTAGCCGAAGGCCCCGGTGGTGCGCAGCGAGAGGTCGCCGGTGAAGAGGTGCCGGCCGTCCTCGTAGCTCTGCGCCAGCGGCAGGGACGTCGCGGTGGTGTCGCTCAGCTCGTCGTCCTCGCCGACCCGGCCGTGCACGACCTGGACGTCCACGTCGTCGGGGGAGAGCCCCCCGAGGGACACCCACGTGGAGACCGTGAGCGTGTCGCCGACCTCCGGGGTGGAGCCGGCGCCCTCGGCGTCCACGTGGTCCACGCGCACGCCGGACCAGGCCGCGTGAACCCGCGCCTTCCAGCGCGCCAGGTCGCGGGCACCGGCGTGGTCCTTCGCGGCCAACGACGTCGCCGTGGTGGCCGCGGGCACGTACAGGGTGTTGACGTAGTCCTGCACCATGCGGGTGGCCTGGACCTTCGGAGCCAGTGTCGTCAGGGTGGACGTCACCATCTGCAGCCAGCGCTGCGGCAGCCCGTCGCCGTCGCGGTCGTAGAACCGCGCCGCCACCTGGTGCTCCATGAGGTCGTAGAGCGCCGCCGCCTCGAGGTCGTCGCGGCGGTTCTCGTCCGTGACGCCGTCAGCGGTGGGGATGGCCCAGCCGAAGTCCGGCTCGAACCACTCGTCCCACCAGCCGTCGAGGATGGAGAGGTTGAGGCACCCGTTCAGCGCCGCCTTCATGCCCGAGGTGCCGCAGGCCTCCAGCGGGCGCAACGGGTTGTTCAGCCACACGTCGCACCCGGGGTAGAGCAGCTGCGCCATGCCGATGTCGTAGTCGGGCAGCACCACGATGCGGTGGCGCACGTCGTGCTGGTCGGCGAACTGCACCATCTCCTGGAGCAG
>JARIBR010000083.1 GCA_029258695.1 Quadrisphaera sp. | reverse complement strand
CCCGTCGCGGGCCCCGCGGCGGGCCGCGCACCCCCGCGGGCCGTCCGTGGCCAAGATCGCCCGCACGGTGCTCACCGGCTCGCTGTCCCTGGCGGTGCGCCACGACGCGCTGGCGGTCAACCCCATGCGGGAGGTCACCCCCGTGCGACAGGCCCGCCGGGAGGTCGTCGCTCTCGACGTCGAGCAGGTCAGGGCGGTGCGCGCGGACCTGGCCCGCGACCCCCGCGCGGTGGCGGTGGACATCGACACCCTGGTTGACGTGCTGCTGGGCACCGGGGCGCGCATCGGTGAGGCCCTGGCGCTGCGCTGGGACGACGTGGACACCGCTGAGGCCACCGTGGTCATCAGCGGCACGGTGATCCGCGTGCGACCCGCTGACGGCTCCCCGGGCTCGCTGGTGCGCCAGGACACCACGAAGGGGCGCAAGGCCCGTGCGGTGCGCCTGCCCACCTTCGCCCTGGCCGCGGTGGCCGCTCAGGCGCAGCGCCACCCCTGGCGGGCGCCGGGGGCCTACGTCTTCCCCTCCGCGACCGGGGGGTTGCGCGAGGTCGCCACCGTCGAGCGTCAGTGGCGCTCCTGGCGCGGGCGACACCCGGTGTGGTCCGCGGTGACCTTCCACAGCTTCCGGCGCACCGTGGCGACCGTGATCGAGCGCGGGGCGGGGATGGGCGCCGCGTCGGTCCAGCTGGGGCACTCCAGCGAGCGGATCACGGCCGCGCACTACGTCGAGCGCGCCGCGGTGGCCGCTGACCGGACCGCGCTGCTGGGGGTCTTCTCCGACGTTCTCGCCGGGTTTCCGCCGGATCGGTGACCACCATGGGTCCTCAGGGGCCCCGGATCGGCCCCAGTGGTGGGCCCCGTGGGGCTCGAACCCACAACCCGCGGATTAAAAGTCCGCTGCTCTACCGATTGAGCTAGAGGCCCGGGCCGTGCAAGGCCCGACGAGCATCGTCCCAGACCTGCCGGCGCGCCACCTCCGGACGCTCCGTGCGGGTGGTCGCGTCGCCGTGGGGCCTGCGACGGGCCGTGCAGGCCGCGGCGTGGCAAGGTGATGGGATGAGCAACCAGCCCGACGCCCCCGACGTCGACCCGGACTCCGACCCCGAGAACCTCGCCTCGAAGCACCCCGGCCACGGTGGTTCCGACGGCCCGGTGGACGGGGCTGCCGCGGCCACCCCGGTCCAGGACGACCCGGAGAACCAGGACGACCCCGACGCTGACCCCGAGATGCTGAGGAGCTCGTCGTGACCACGTCCCCCGACGCCTTCGCCGACGAGACGGTGCCCACCGAGGGCGTCGACGAGCGGACCAACGCCGAGTCCCTCGCCAACGAGGCGGACCGCAGCCCCGGCGTCGCCCGCGGGCCCGGCGCGTCCACGCCGCCGCCGATGATCGACGACGCCTCCGACGACACCGCCCCCGGCGGCAGCGCTGCCGGCGACCCCCTGGCCGGGGTGACGATCTCGGAGGAGGATGCCGCCACCGCGGTGCCCGGTGACACCGGCCCCGAGAATCCCGGCACCCGCCCGAGCTGAGCCGCAACCCGCCGCCCTCTCCCGCATCTTGAGCGCTCGACGCTGCACGAGCAGCTCTATCAACAGCGTCGAGCGCTCAAAATGCGGGAGAGGGCGCGGGCGCGACGCGAGCGGGGTGCAGTGCGGTCGGGGAGTGTGACGGGCCCCGGGTCATGACGCGGCGAGCCCCGGGCCGTGGCCGCGAGAGGATGGGGCCCTCATGCCTGCTCCCTCGCTGACCGACCGCCTGCCCGTCGGCGCCGACGCCTCCGACCCCGACGCCCTGTATGGCGCCTTCGAGGACTGGACGGCCTCCCGGGACGTCGAGCTCTACCCCGCGCAGTCCGAGGCGCTCATCGAGCTGGTGAGCGGCGCGAACGTCATCCTCGCCACCCCCACCGGCTCCGGGAAGTCCCTCGTCGCGCTCGGCGCCCACGCCGCGGCGCTGGCCCAGGGCCGGCGCAGCTACTACACCGCCCCCATCAAGGCGCTGGTGTCCGAGAAGTTCTTCTCCCTCGTCGACGTGCTCGGCGCCGACAACGTCGGGATGATCACCGGCGACGGCGCGGTGAACAGCAAGGCCCCCGTCATCTGCTGCACCGCGGAGGTCCTCGCCAACACCGCCCTGCGCGAGGGCGCCGACGCCGACGTCTCCCTCGTGGTGATGGACGAGTTCCACTACTACTCCGACCGCGACCGCGGCTGGGCCTGGCAGGTGCCCCTGCTGGAGCTCACGCGGGCGCAGTTCCTCCTCATGTCCGCCACCCTCGGCGACGTCACCCGCTTCCAAGAGGACCTGGACCGCCGCACCGGTCGCCCCACCGCGGTGGTCGCCGGCGCCGAGCGCCCCGTCCCGCTGACGCACCAGTACGTGCTCACGCCGGTCCACGAGACGATCGAAGAGATCCTGCTCGCCAAGGAGTCCCCGGTCTACGTCGTCCACCCCACGCAGAAGGGCGCCCTGGAGCGGGCCCAGGCGCTGCTGTCGACGCCGGTGGCCAGCCGGGCGGTGCGCGACGAGATCGCCGCGGCCATCGGCGGGTTCCGCTTCGCCGCGGGCTTCGGCCAGGTGCTCAGCAAGCTCGTGCGCCACGGCATCGGCGTCCACCACGCGGGGATGCTCCCCAAGTACCGCCGCCTGGTCGAGACGCTCACCCAGCAGGGGCTGCTCGCGGTGGTGTGCGGCACCGACACCCTCGGGGTGGGCGTCAACGTGCCGATCCGCACCGTGCTCATCACCTCGCTGACGAAGTACGACGGGCGCCGCGACCGGCTCCTCTCCGCGCGGGAGTTCCACCAGATCGCCGGGCGGGCCGGGCGGGCTGGCTTCGACGTCGCCGGCACCGCCATCGTGCAGGCGCCGGACCACGTCATCGAGAACGAGCGGGCGCTCGCCAAGGCCGGCGACGACCCCAAGAAGCGACGCAAGGTCCAGCGCAGGAAGCCCGCGGATGGCGAGATCACCTGGGGGATGCCGACGTTCGAGCGCCTCGTCGCCGCGCCCCCGGAGCCGCTGGTCTCCCGCATGAGGGTGACGCACGCGATGGTCCTCAACGTCATCGCCCGCCCGGGCAACGCCGCGTCCTCGCTGCGCCGGCTGCTGCGGGAGAACGACGAGCCGCGCGAGCGCCAGGTGGCGCTGGTCAAGCGGGCGGTGGCCATCACCCGCGACCTGCTCACCGCCGGCGTCGTCGAGCGCCTGGACGAACCCGACGAGAGCGGGCGGATGATGCGCCTGACCGTCGACCTGCAGGCGGACTTTGCGCTCAACCAGCCGTTGTCGACGTTCGCACTCGCGGCGTTGGACGTCCTGGACCCGGAGTCACCGACCCCGGCGCTGGACGTCGTCTCCGTGGTGGAGGCGACCCTGGACGACCCGCGGGCGATCCTCATGGCCCAGCAGCACGCCGCCCGCGGCGAGGCCGTCGCGCAGATGAAGGCCGAGGGCATCGAGTACGAGGAGCGCATGGAGCTCCTCGAGCAGGTCACGTGGCCCAAGCCGCTGGAGGAGCTGCTGCTCGCCGCCTTCGAGCAGTACCGCGTCAGCGCCCCGTGGCTGCCGGAGGACGCGGTGAGCCCGAAGTCGGTGGTGCGCCTCATGCTCGAAGAGGCCATGACGTTCGGGGACCTCGTGCGCCGTTATGGCCTGGCGCGCAGCGAGGGCGCGGTGCTGCGCTACCTCTCCGACGCCTACCGGGCCCTGCGCCAGACGGTGCCCGAGCAGCTGCGCACCCCTGAGCTGAGCGACGTCATCGAGTGGCTGGGGGAGGTGGTGCGCCAGACGGACTCCTCGCTGCTCGACGAGTGGGACGCCCTGACCGACCCCGAGAAGATCGCCGAGGCCGCCCGCACCGGAGCGCCCCCGCCGCCGGTGGTCCGCGGGTTCACCAGCAACGTGAGGGCCTTCACCGTGGCGGTGCGCAACGCGATGTTCCGGCGGGTGGACCTGTTCGCGCGCCGGCAGTGGTGGCCGCTGGGCGAGCTCGACGCCGCGAACGGCTGGGACGCCGAGCGCTGGGCGGCGGCGGGGGAGGAGTACTACGCCGAGCACGCCGACGTCGGCACCGGCGCAGGCGCCCGGGCACCGTCGATGTTGCAGATCACCGTTCTGCGCGAGCCTCGCCGCTGGCACGTGCGCCAGGTCATCGACGACCCGGACGGCGACGGGGACTGGGGCATCACCGCCGAGCTGGACCTCGACGAGTGCGACGACGCGGGTGCCGCCGTGGTGCGGCTGCTCGACGTCGCCCGCCTCGGGGGGTAGGAGTTGAGGCCCCCACACGAAGGAGCCACCATGGCCACCTCCACCGTCCTGTTCCGGATCAGCCTCGCGCTGGCTCTGGTCGGGGGGAGCCTCTCGGTGTTCGTCACCTGGGTGATCGGTCGAGGTGGTGCGCCGGGTGAGGGTCCCAACATCGGTGCGGGCTTCCTGGTGGTCACCGCGGGAACACTGGTGGGCCTGGCCGTCCTCCTGTGGGTAGCGGGCATGATCACCCGGTCGGTCGGCCGCTCCGGCCATGGTCAGAGG
>JARIBR010000060.1 GCA_029258695.1 Quadrisphaera sp. | reverse complement strand
GGTGACTAGCTTCGTGGAAGTGCTGAGACGGTTCAGATAGCTCGTTCCCCGCCCCTGACCGGTCCACGAGCCGGTGTCGTCGTCATCGGTGACTCGTAGGGGGTCGTTCCACGGCACACCGGTGTTGATCGCGATCGGTACGTACTGATCGCTGATGACCGCGCCGCTGCAGGCCCAGAACCGCAGGTCGGTGGGCGCCAACCCACTCTTGGCCACGAGCACCGGGTACGCGTCCTTCGAGCGGTGGCACCGGTTGTCGTCCGTGTCCGTACCCGTGCGGTAGTCGAAGCTTCCCTCCCCCGACTGGAAGGAGTCGCCGAGGGCCACGTACTGAGTGGCCGGCGCGCCACCCACGCGCACGGCGAACACATGGCGCCCTGACGTGTTGCTGTTGGTCGTGGTGATCGAGAGCGCGTACGTCCCGTCGTCGAGGAGCGCTCCGGGCACCCCCGAGCCGGGCATCTCATAGGTGGTGTCCGGGCCGGGGACGCCGTTGGAGAAGCCCGCGCGCGCCGTGGTGCCCCCGAGCCCGCCGACACCATCGCTGGCGTCTCCGGACTCCCACTGGACGGCGCCGTAGTTGAAGACGATGTCGAAGTCGCCGGGAGCGCTGTCCTCACGCTCCACCAGGAGCAGCTGGAAGGTGTTGCGCTTGTCCGTGTGCTGGTTGTAGTAGCCGACGTCGATCCAGTCGACGCAGAAGGCACGGTGCCCCTCGTAGAGCGTGTCGCCCCAGCCGTAGGCGACGAGCCCACCGTCGCCGGTGCGGGTGTCCACGTCGGCGAAGAACGGCGCGATGATGCGCGTGCTCGTGCCCAGCAGACCGAAGGGTGTGAAAGTGGACAGCGGCCCGTCAAAGGTCACGTTGCCGTTGTTGTTCACCCATAGCCCACCGAAGGTCTGCCCGTAGAAGTTGATGTCGAAAGGTAGCGGCACCGCTGAGCTGGAGTTGTCGTCGTTGCGCGGGAGGGCGTTCCGATGGCACTCCTCGGAGGCCACGACCGCACCGGGAGAGGGGCGAGCCGCCGCGGCACCCCCGGCGCCCGGGACGAGCATGACCAGGACGAAGGCCATCAAGACCAACGAAACCATGACGAATCGACGCATCCCAGGTCTCCACCATCATTGGTAGGGCGTCCTCGGCGAGAAGCCTCACCGACGTGTCGATCAAGATATCTTTCGTAGCACGCGACCTGATGGTATTTGAGCAGAGAGCATGTGCCGTGTCGCCTCGTCGTCTTCGACCACCCGGTCGACGCGATCAGGCTGCACCCAGGGAGCCGTACCTCCCCAGAACCACCGCGGTCACGGAGGGCAGCAGCGCGCAGGCCTCACTGCCACGCCTCGCGCCGGCGCGACGGCACCTCTCTCAGCCGGGCCTCGACAAGTGCGCGCGTCGCTCACCTACTGGGCGTCGCCCCTCCGACGTAACGTCCACCAGGTGACGCAGAGTCCTCGCCCGCCGCTGTGGCGATGAGCCTCGTCGGGCTCGTCCTCCTCACCGCGGCACACCTGGTCAACCACGTCACCGTCCGGTCGCGCCTGGTCGACGCGGACCTGGAGAACAACCTCCCGACCTGGTACGCCAGCTTCCACTTCGCCGCCGCCGCTGTCGCCGCGCTCGTCGTGGTCGGGCGCTCGGTCGTAGCGCAGCGGCTGTGGTGGCTGTGGCTCGCCGCCCTGTGCCTCGCGTTCAGCGTCGACGAGACCGCGTCCCTGCACGAGATCGGCGGACGGAGGCTCGGGGAGGAGGCGACCCTCTCGCTCACCCAGCCCATAGCAGCAGCGGTGGTCGGGGGCTTCCTGCTCCTGGTCGCCCGCAGCACCCGTGGCCGGTCGGCGCGGGCTCTGGTCGCCGCAGCAGTCGTGCTCCTGGTGTCGCAGACCTGCGCCAGCGTCGCTGGCCTGTTCACCACCGGGGCGACGCTGTTCCTGCTGGAGGCGGTGGAGGACAGCGCCGAGACGCTCACGGCGATCCTCCTGCTCGTCGCCGGCCTGCTGGCCGCCGGGGTCCCCCTGACCTGGCACCCGCGCGCGATCCTCGAGGAGCTCGTCGCGTGGTGGCGCGGCGTGCCCGCGGACGATGAGGGTGCGGGCGCCTCCGATGCTGGTCGCATCCGCGTCTGAGCAGTGGTGACGTGGACTCCTCAGGGTCGACGAGGTCTCGAGGACCCACCCGACGTCTCGATCGTCGTCGTCACCTTCAACGCGCGCGAGCAGGTGTGCGCGTGCCTCGACTCCCTGGCCGGGGACGGGGGGCCTCGTCGGAGCCACGAGGTGGTCGTGGTCGACAACGCCTCGGCACCGGCGACGCGCGACCTCCTCCGCCGCTGGGTCTCCGAGACGGCCACCGTGCCCGGCGGACAGCAGCGTGCCCTCCTGCTCGAGGACCGCAACATCGGCTTCGCCCGGGCCTGCAACGTGGCCGCGTCGCGCTGCCGTGGCAGCGTCATGGTGCTCCTCAACTCCGACGCGCTGCCGCTGCCGGGCGCCCTGGACGCCCTGGTCGACTTCCTCGACGAGTCCCCGAGCAGGGGCGTGGTCGGCGGCCGGACGCTGGACCCCGACGGGCAGGTGGACCCGGCCTCGTGCTTCGCCGCCCCGACGACGTGGAGCTGGTTCGCCGACGCGGTCGGGCTCTCGAGCGGCTTCCGACGGAACCGGTGGCTCGACCCGGAGTCGATGGGCCCGTGGCAGCGGGACAGCGCCCGTGAGGTGGGCATCGTGGCAGGTTGCCTCCTGGCGGTGCACCGACGCACGTGGGAGGCGCTGGGCGGGTTCGACGAGCGCTTCGTCATGTACGGCGAGGACGCCGACCTGTGCCGCCGCGCCCGGAGCCTGGGGTACCGGCCGGCGATCACGCCGGACGCCACGGTGGTCCACGCGCGGGGGTCGTCGTCCGGGTCGCGGCTGACCTTCTACCGGCTGCTCCTGCGCGGCAAGGCGACGTACGCGCAGCAGGCCGGCCCGCGGTGGAAGGCGGCGCTCCACGTCGCGCTGCTCAGGCTCGGGGTCGCCGCCCGGGCGGTCGCCAGCCGTCTCCCGCGGGGACGCGCAGCAGCATCGCTCGCGCGAACCGGTCCGGCCGGCGAGGCCGTCATGTGGGGTCGGCTGTGGCGCGAGCGGCGCCTCTGGTCGGCCGGCTGGCCCTATCCCCGGTGGGACGACCCGACGTGGGACCCGCTCAGCGTGCTCGCGCCCAGCCGACCGTGCGATGGCGGCGCGCCGCGGCGTTGACGAGCACGAACACCGGCAGCCCGGACAGCGCCCGCGCGCTGGAGACCACGCTCAGCGCGGTGCGCCACCGCGAGCCGCGCGCACCCCACCCCCCGCTGCTGCGCAGCAGCCGGTTGCCGCCACGCCACCGCGCCACGACCCCCACGAGCTCGTGCGCCTCGGGGAAGCGCACCAGCGCCTCGGCCTCGACGACGCGGCACTCCGACGGCGCGAAGAGGGAGCGGACGAACGCGTCGTCGGGCAGATCACGAGGGAAGCGGCCCCAGCGCCGCCGTGCCTCGCCGCTGACGACGAAGCACCCCGCTCCCGCGGCGTCGTCGACCACGGACGGCAAGGCGAGCCAGGTCCGGGCGTACGCGCGCGCCAGCCACGTGCGGGGCGCGCGCAGGGCCAGTCGGCAGCCGACGAGCCAAGCCCCCTGAGCGAGAGCGTCGACCCACGCCGACAGCGCTCCAGGTGCGAGAACGACGTCCGCGTCGAGGTAGGCGATGAGCTCGGGAGCGTCGACGACCGGCCCCGGCTCGCCGGGGACGCCGGCCGCAGCGTCCCCGGCGTCGAGCGCCACCGCCTTGCCGGGCTCGGCCACCTCGACGACCCTCCCGCTCAGAGGCCGGCCGACGCCGACCCAGCGCCGCGCCACGTCAGCGGTGGCGTCAGCACACCCACCGCACACGACCGTGGTCTCCAGGCGCCAGGCCTTCAGGGTCTCCTGTCGACCCAGGGACGCCAGGCACGCGGCGATGACGCCCTCCTCGTCACGCGCCGGCACGATGACCGCTGCGAGCCGAGGGGCGCCGGGGCACGGGTCCGTGCGAGTCATCCGCCGGGTCCACGGTGCTTCGCGCTGCGCACGCGCCGGCTGGCGTCGAGCAGCGCACCGGCGCCGTACAGGGCGAGGAAGACCGCGGCGTCCCCCCACGGCCCGCGAGCGAGCGCCGACGCGGCGCCGGCGTGACGCTCCCCCGTGGCTGCCGCGACGCCCGGGGACTCGTGCGCGAGCCGCCGGTTGGCCCGCAGGTACCCCGCCCGCGCGACGACGACGGCGCGCACCGTCGAGGGCAGGTCGACGCTGTACCAGGTGGTGTCCAGGCGGGCGCACCCGTCGGGGCCGATCGCGCCGCGCGCGTGCTTGTCGTCGGGCGCCGACTCCGGCCACGGCCCGATCGCCGCTCGTCCCTGCTCGGAGACGGCGTACAGCCCGACGCTGACCGGCGCCCGATGCACGTACGGCAGCCGTGACCACGTGCGCCAGTACCGTGACGGGAGCCCGGCGAGCCCCTCCGGCAGCCGCAGGCGGGGCGTCACGAGGTGCGCGTCACCGACAGGGTGCAGCGCGGCGAGAACACAGGCGAGCGCGTCGGGCGGCAGGCGCACGTCCTGGTCGCACACCACGAGCGGGCCCGCCTCGCCTGCGAGCGCTTCTCCGACGACGAGGGCGTTCGTGCGGCCGGCCTGCCCGGCGTCGACCATGCCGGCGCTGGCGAACACCCCCGCGTGAGCGGCGAGCGCGCGCCGCGCCACCGCGCCGGAGCCGTCGGAGCAGCCGTTCGCGACCACGGCGAGGGAGAGGCTCACCCCTCGCTGGGCGGCGAGGTCGTCGAGGAGCGTGGTGATCGTTGATTCCCCGTCGTGCAGGGGGACGACGACGCGCAGCGGGGGTCCGCTCATGCGGAGGAGCGCACGGAGGCGTCCGGGTCGAGCACCCACGGGCCGAGCTCCCGGATCCAGGAGGCTCCCAGGGATCGCAGCCGCGCGTCGTCGAGGGAGACGTCACCCGGGCGGCCAGGGCGCAGCGCCTCGTCGTCGAGGACCGATGCGCTAAGCGGCGACCCGTGCCACGAGCACACAGCCCCCGCGATGTCGGCCGCGCTGAGCACCTGGGGCCCGGCCAGGTTCACCACGCCCGCCACCCCGGCCATCGTCAGGTGCACGACGGCTCGTGCGGCGTCGTCCACGTGCAGCGGCGTCCGCAGCTCACGCCGGGTCACGTGCAGCGGTTCGCCGCGGCGGGCGTGCCTCACGACGCGGTCCAGCAGACCGAACGAATCCTCCTGCGCCCCGTACAGCAGCGAGGACCGGAGCACGAGCGCGTCCGGAGCCTCCAGCACCGCCCGCTCCGCGGCGACCTTGCTCTCGCCGTAGGGGTTGACCGGACGAACGGGGTCCTCCTCGGCGTACGCGCCGCCAGGGCGTCCAGGGAAGACGAAATCGGAGGAGATCAACGTCATGCGCGCGCCCCGGTCGGCGCACCAGCGGGCGAGCGTGGCGCTCGCCACGGCGTTGACCGCCCAGGCGTGCTCGGGGTCAGCGGAGGCCAGGTCCACGGAGCTGCACGCCGCGAGGTGCAGCACGTGCGTGGGCGCGAGGGCGTCGAGCGCCCCGAGGGCTGCCGCCCCGTCGGCGAGGTCGACGCTGAGGTCGCCGGCCTGGTCAGGGCGGCGGCTGAGCCCGACGACAGGCACGCCCACGGCCTCGAACCGTGCGCGCACGCGTCGCCCGAGACGCCCGGTCGCGCCCGTGACGAGCCACGTCATGGCACCTCCCACCTGGGACTGAGCAGAGTGGGCCCATCGTGCGGGGGGCGATGGCCCGACACACCCGAAGTGACGAAACTTGACTCATCGCGGTCGTCGTCGAGGGCTCCGCGCCGGTGCTGGGCGTACGGGAACGGCCCGCGGCGCTGGTGGCTCGGTGCTGTCGGAGTCTGCAAGCAGCCGCCGATACTTCGTGTATCCATCCCCGACCACCAGGAGCAGGGCCGCGGCACCGAAGAGCTGCGCGCTGACGCTGTCGGAGATCTCGATGACGGCTTGCGTCGCTCCTGGCCCCGGGGATCTCTGCCCGAAGCCGCCTGCGACGAGAGTGACCATGACGATGGTGCCCGCGAGCACGAGCCACGCCACGCTCACGACGCGCATCAAGCTGGTCGCGTCGTCGAAGTCCCGGTCCGAGATGCGACGGCGCATCAGATGGCTGGCCATCGACGCACCGAGCAGGCTGGCGAGGGCGCCCAGCGTGACCGCCAGGAAGGCGGGGCCCGGAACACCACCGCCTGTGACAGCGAAGAGGAAGAACAGCACGTTGAGAGAGGCCGCGGACCAGTACACCCTCAGCCAGCGACGCTGATACCTCGACCATCGACGCTTCATCTCAGGTCCTCCAGGGGCCAGCCGGGATAATGGTTCTCGACTGCGGCAGGCAAACAGTAGTCGGGATAAGAGACATAGGGCCAGTAGCCCGCTCGCAGGCGACGCACGGTGCCGCTGCCGTCGGTGTCGAAGGCGTAGTGGAGCGAACCAGGTCCAGGCGCGGCCTCCGGGTGGTCCTGGTCAGCGACGACGACGACTGACCCACCGGTCCGTGACTGCCCGTCGTAGAGCTCGACGATGTTCTCGTCGCCGAAGACGTCGGCGAGCTCCTCGCTGGTGCTGCCCATCCCGATCCCCCCCGGAGTATGAAAGCCATCGTTCTCGACGACGAACCCCAGGGCGGCCATGTCGTCGTCGAGGATGACCGCGATGCCCGTGCTCTCCTCGAGGCCGAGACTGCAGAACTCAGTCTGTGGCTTGAAGGCCAAGGCCGCCCCCAGCGCGGTCTCGATGTCACTCGCAC
The DNA here is from genome assembly GCA_029258695.1 of Quadrisphaera sp. The sequence goes on along the minus strand of JARIBR010000060.1, from coordinate 4,478 downwards.
TGAGGTCCAAGCGGTCGCGGTGGAGCGTCAGCCCCAACTGGGGCAGCCCGTCCTGGAGGAGGATCAACCGTTCGTCATCGGGGGCCGACGGGCTCGAGGGAGACGGCGGCCCCACCACACCAGGAACCGGCGAGGACGGCGGACTCGAGGGGGACAGCGACCGGGTCCCGCCAGAGCTTGACGGGGATGAGGAATCCGAGGTGGGCGGCGGCACCACCTCACGAGAACCCGACGTGGACGGGCTCGGGAGCGGCGGCGGGGCCGTGGAGCACGAAGCAAGGACGAGGACCACCGCTAACGACCGGAGCGATTGATGGATCATGGGACTCTTCCGTCTCTGCGTGATCTGCCGTCATCGTCTGGTCGAGGCTGATCCGGTGTCGGGGGACGCGCCGACGCGGTGGAGCACGTTCGCCCGGTTCCCCATGGGCTCGCGGTGAACGCAGCACGTGCGAGCGTGCGCCGCGTGGCGGTCGTCGCGCCGTGGGTGTGGCAGGCTCCGATCGGCGTCACTGCTGGGTCCCCGTTCGTGGGGCCAGTCACGAGATTCGACGAGACGCTCCTGCACGCGCGCCCACCATCGGCGGCGGACTCCGGGCGAGCGGTGGCGCCCGGGCCTGGAGCTGCGTCGCCTTTCCTCACCATCGCGATGACTCCTGTCACAGGGCTCCGGTTGTCCTGTGATCCGAGGATGCGCCTGCTGGTCAGGCAGCGACATACGCTCTTGTACTGATTGTTAAGTGGTCGCTACCATGAGTTGTGGTGATGCCCGCGGCTCTGGCCGACCGAGACCGGCGAGCGATGCTGGACGCCGCTGTGCTGCTGGCCGACTGCACCAGCACGGGCCAGCTCATGGCACGGGCCTCCGAGACGGTGCGTCGGCTGCTGGATGCGGAGGTCGCTGCCTACACCTGCATCGACGTGGCCGACCGGCGTGCGTCGGTCGTCGTCAGTCCCAGCGCCCCTCGCTTCGTCGACGCCGCACAGCACGTCGGTCGAACGCTGCACGACAACCCGCTGACCGCACACTGGGCCACCAACCCCGACGCAGGCCCCTCACGGGTCAGTGATCACGTCTCACGCTCGACATGGCTGGCGACGTCGGTCTACGGCGAGGTGCTGGCCCCCCTCGGCACCCCGCACATGCTCGGCATACCCGTCTCCCTGGCTGCGTCGGGCGGGCCGAGCATCGCCGTGGTCCGAGGCGGCCGCGATTTCGGAGCGCGAGAGGTGGCGCTCGCCGCGGCGCTCCAAGCCGTGCTCGTCGCACTGGACCGGCGCCTGACGGCAAGGCCGTTGGAGGTCCGCGTTGAGCCCGCGATACGGAAGGGCAGCATCGTCCTCACCGCGCGGGAGAGTGACGTGCTCGCGCTGCTCGGCCAGGGCGTCACCGCCCAGGTGATCGCCCACCGACTCGCGATCGCGGTGCCCACGGTCAGAAAGCACCTCGAGCACCTGTACGTGAAGCTCGGCGCGCACGATCGGCTGACCGCCGTGAACAGGGCTCACGAGGCGGGGTTCCTTCCATGAGGCGCTAGCCGTTCCAGCGGTCGTCCGCGCCAACCCGCTCGTGAAGACGGATGCGCCCACGCCCAAAGTCACGAAAGACGACTCACAGTGACTGTCTGCACGGCACGATGACCCTCGCCGGCACTGCGCTGGCGTGGAGCACGGGCGAGGAGACAGCATGCGCGGGACGCCGTCGTGAGCGTCGTCGAGGCTGAGTCGCTCGCCCGCCACCGATCCGAGCATGCCGCGGGAGCGCCTGCCGGACGCAAGGCCTTCCGCGCCGACATCCAGGGGCTGAGGGCGCTCGCCGTGCTCCTGGTGATCCTCTACCACTCCCGCGTGCCGCTGGTCAGCGCCGGGTATGTGGGAGTCGACGTCTTCTTCGTCATCTCCGGGTTCCTCATCACCACCCAGCTCCTCGGCGAGGCGACACGGACCGGCAGGATCTCCTTCTCGGCGTTCTACGCGCGCCGCATCCGTCGGCTGCTGCCGGCGGCCCTGCTCGTGGCGATCGCCACCGTGGTCGTCTCCCGCGTCGCTCTCCCGGCGCTGCAAGTGAAGGACGTCGTCACCCACGCCGTCTTCAGCAGCTTCTACGCCATCAACTACCGCCTCGCAGCCGAAGGCGTCGACTACCAGAAAGCCGAGGCCGCCGCCTCGCCCCTGCAGCACTACTGGTCGTTGGCGGTCGAAGAGCAGTTCTACGTGGTCTGGCCGCTGATCGTCGTCGCCGGCCTGTGGCTCGGCCGCCGGTGGGGCCGCCACGGGCTCGAGGCAGCGCTGACCCTGGTGGTGGCGGTGTCGCTCGCGCTCTCGGTGACGATCACCGCATCGGACCCCTCCCTCTCGTACTTCGCGCTGCACACCCGCGCATGGGAACTGGGCGCCGGCGCCCTGCTCGCCATCTTCGCGGGCCGCCTGGCCGCCCTGGACCGACGCGCAGCCGTGGTCGCGGCCTGGGTGGGCCTGGCTGCCATCGTCGCCGCCGCGGTCCTCTACAGCGACGACACCGCGTTCCCCGGCACAGCCGCTGCCCTCCCCGTCGGCGGCGCCGCCCTGGTGATCGCTGCGGGCACCGGCGGCGCGCTGCCGTCGATCACCCGGCTGGTCGGGGGTCGGCCGGTCCAGACCGTCGGGGCCCTGTCCTACAGCTGGTACCTGTGGCACTGGCCGGTGCTCCTGCTCTACCCGCCGCTGCTCCACGTCGGCCACCCGTGGCCCCTGAACCTCGCGGCGTGCGCCGGAGCCCTCGGCCTGGCCTGGTTGACGCACCGGTTCGTCGAGCAGCGCACCCAGCGGAGCCGCCTGCCGCTCCGCGCGTGGTGGGTGATCGGCGCGTCGATGACGGCGGTGACCGTGGCTGCGGCCCTGCTCGTCCAGCTCACTCTCCCTCCGCTCTCCGGGAAGGGCCCGGCGCAGGACGTGGTGACGTCGGTCGGTCCGGCCACCCCCGCGTACCTGCAGGAGGTGTCCGCCGCCATCGAGTCTTCCGCGAGCCGCGACGCGGCGCCGCGCAACCTCGAACCGGACCTGTGGTCGGCGCCGGACGACCTCCCCGACTCCACCCTCGACGACCAAGCCTGCCTGGCGGACTTCCTCGTCGTCGACCAGGGGCCGTGCCGCTTCGGGGACCGAGCGGGCTCCAAGACGGTCGTCCTCTTCGGCGACAGCCACATGGAGCAGTGGCAGCCAGCGTTCGACGCGGCGGGCGCCCGCGGGGGGTGGACGGTCGTCGACTGGACGAAGTCCGCATGTCCGCTACCGAGGGCACCGGTGCGCTCCAGCGTGCTGGAGCGCGAGTACACCGAGTGCGAGGCCTGGCGGACGAGGACGCTCGCCCGCATCGTCGACCTCCAGCCTGACCTCGTCGTCGTGAGCCAGAGCGACAGCAACGCCCGCGAGGGCTCGGACAACGCCACCTACGCCGCAGGCACGGTCGCCACGGTGAACGGCCTTCAGGACGCCGGCGTCCCCGTGCACTACCTGTTGGACACGATCTACCCGGCGGCGGACGTGCCGTCGTGCGTCTCGGAGCACCTGGACGACGTCTCCGCGTGCGCCAATGACGACGCTGGCACTAGCGACGTGAGCGCCCGCCGGTCTGTCGTGGCCAGCGCGCTGTCGACCGCGGGCATCGCCATGAGCGACCCGGCTCCGTGGCAGTGCTCCGCGTCGGGCTGCCCCGCGGTGGTCGGCAACATGCTGGTGTACCGGGACAGCAGCCACTTCACCGCCACCTACAGCCGTTGGTTGGCGCCGATGGCTCTTGCAGTGCTCGAGTCGCACTCGGCCCGCGGTGGCGGATGAGCCACCGTCGGAGCCCCACACCGGAGATCGCCGCCGACGGAAGATGCCGATTCCGGTCAAATCTATGTGATGGTGCGGAAAGGGAACGCTCCGTGTCGTTTGCCTCTCACCCACCGATCCCCCGCCATAGGGTCGGTCAAGTGCAGCAGATCTCTCGCCCACCGTTCTCCGCGGCCGTGACGGCAAGTCTCGTCGGTCTGGCTCTCCTCACGGTGCTGCACCTGCTAAACCACGTCACCGTCCAGTCGCGGCTCGTCGACGCGGACCTGGAGAACAACCTCCCGACGTGGTATTCGAGCTTCCACTTCTCCGCCGCCGCCATCGCGGCTCTGGTCGTGGTCGGGCGTTCGGTCGGGGTGCGGCGGTTGTACTGGCTGGGACTGGCGGCCCTGTGCCTCGCCTTCAGCATCGACGAGACCGCGTCCCTGCACGAGGTGGCCGGTCACCAGCTCGGGGCGGAGACGACCCTGTCGCTCACCCAGCCGATAGCCGCTGTGGCGGTCGCGGGATTTCTGCTTCTGCTGGCATGGAGAACCCAGGGCCGTCCGGCGCAGGCGCTGGTCGCTGCAGCAGTGGTCCTCGTCGTGTCGCAGACTTGCGCCAGCATCGCTGGCCTCTTCACCAGCGGCCCGACCCTGTTCCTGCTGGAGACGGTGGAGGAC
>JARIBR010000040.1 GCA_029258695.1 Quadrisphaera sp. | reverse complement strand
CTCGGCTCCTCGTCGGCCGATGACGATGCCGGGACGAGCGGTGTGGATGTCGACGCGGACGCGGTCACGCGTGCGCTCGATCTCCACCCGCGCGATGCCCGCACGTTCCATGCCCTTGGACATGAGTGCGCGGATCGCGACGTCTTCCTTCACGTAGTCGCGGTAGCGCTGACCCACCTTGGTGCTGTCGGAGAACCACCGCGAGCGGTGGTCGGTGGTGATGCCGAGACGGAACCCGTTCGGGTTGACCTTCTGTCCCACGGATCAGACCTTCCTGCTGCTGCTGCTGGTGCGCGCAGCCGAGCCGCGCGGCGCCCGCGGGGCGACGACGACCGTGATGTGGCTGGTGCGCTTGAGGATGCGGCCGGCGCGGCCCTGGGCGCGGGGACGGAACCGCTTGAGGCTGGGCCCCTCGTCCACGTAGGCCTGCGCGACGACCATCTCGGCCTCGTCGAAGGGCTCGCTCGCGCGGTCCGCCTTGACCCGGGCGTTGGCCAGCGCGCTCGCCAGCACCTTGCCCACGGTCTCGGCCGCGGCCTGCGGCGCGAACGCCAGGACCGCTCCCGCGTCCACCGTCTTGCGGCCGCGGATGAGGTCCACGACGCGCCGGGCCTTCTGCGGCGTCACGCGTACGTAGCGCGCCTGCGCCCTGGCTTCTGCCATCGGTCCTACCTCGCCTGTTCGTCTGCTGGTGTGTGGGCGGGGCGCTCCCCCGCCGGACGGGGCGCTGGCGCCCCGGGTGCTGGTCTCAGCGACGCCGGCCGCGCCGGTCGTCCTTCTCGTGCCCCCGGAAGGTCCGCGTGGGTGCGAACTCGCCGAGCTTGTGCCCCACCATCGACTCGGTGATGAAGACCGGTACGTGCTTGCGGCCGTCGTGCACGGCGATCGTGTGCCCCAGCATGTCGGGGACGATCATCGAGCGCCTGGACCAGGTGCGGATGACGTTCTTGGTGCCCTTCTCGTTCTGGGCGTCCACCTTCTTGGTGAGGTGGTCGTCGACGAAGGGGCCCTTCTTCAGGCTGCGTGGCATCGAGTCTTCTCGCTCTCTCAGCGCTTCTTGCCGGTGCGCCGGCGGCGGATGATCTGACGGTCGCTGTCCTTGCCGGGGCGACGGGTGCGACCCTCGGCCTGGCCCCAGGGGCTGACGGGGTGCCGGCCACCGGAGGTCTTGCCCTCACCACCACCGTGCGGGTGGTCGACGGGGTTCATCGCGACACCGCGCACGGACGGGCGCTTGCCCTTCCAGCGCATGCGGCCGGCCTTGCCCCAGGAGATGTTGGACTGCTCGGCGTTGCCGACCTCACCCACCGTGGCGCGACACCTGACGTCCACGACACGCACCTCGCCGGAGGGGAGCCTCAGCTGGGCGTTCCTCCCCTCGCGGGCGACCAGCTGGATGCTGGATCCGGCGGAGCGCGCCATCTTGGCACCGCCGCCCGGCTTCAGCTCCACGGCGTGGACCACCGTGCCGACGGGGATGTTGCGCAGCGGCAGCGAGTTGCCCGGCTTGATGTCGGCCTCGGGCCCGTTCTCCACGGTGTCGCCCTGACGGAGCCTCGTCGGAGCGAGGATGTAGCGCTTCGAGCCGTCCACGTAGTGGAGCAGCGCGATGCGCGCCGTGCGGTTCGGGTCGTACTCGATGTGCGCCACCTTGGCCGGCACGCCGTCCTTGTCGTGGCGACGGAAGTCGACCACGCGGTACGCCCGCTTGTGACCCCCGCCCTGGTGACGCGTGGTGATGCGGCCGCTGCTGTTGCGCCCGCCCTTCTTGGGCAGGGGGCGCACGAGCGACTTCTCGGGGAAGTCCCTGGTCACCTCGACGAAGTCGGAGACGGACGAGCCGCGTCGCCCCGGGGTGGTCGGCTTGTAGTTGCGGATCGCCATGTCAGGCTCCTCCCCCGAAGACGTCGATCGTGCCCTCGCGCAGCGTGACGATGGCGCGCTTGGTGGCCTTGCGCTGGCCGGTGCCGTTCCGGGTCCGCCGACGCTTGCCCACGCGGTTGAGCGTGTTGACGGACTCGACCTTCACGCCGAAGACCTTCTCGACGGCGACCTTGATCTCCGTCTTGTTGCTGCGCGGGTCGACGAGGAAGGTGTACTCCCCGCGGTCCATCAGCGCATAGCTCTTCTCGGAGACGACCGGCGCGACGATGACGTCCCGCGGGTTCTTCTCGACCTCGGACAACGTGCTCATCGCTCCTCCTCGGTGGTGCTGCCGTGCACGCCGGTGCTGCGCGCGACGAAGGCGTCGTAGGCCGCCACCGTGAAGACGACCTCGTCAGAGACGAGCACGTCGTAGGTGTTCAGCTGGTCCTCGCGCAGCAGGTGCACGTGGGGGACGTTGCGCAGGCTCTTCCAGGACAGCTCGTCACCCCGGGCCACGACGGCGAGGAACCGCGTCGAGCCGGGCGAGGTGCTCAGACCCGCGAGCAGCGCGATCGCGCCCTTGGTCGAGGGGGCGTCGCCCTCCACGAAGGACCTCACGACGTGGACGCGATCGGCGCGGGCGCGGTCCGACAGGGCGCCGCGCAGCGCGGCCGCCTTCATCTTCTTGGGTGTCCGCTGGCCGTAGTCGCGCGGCGTCGGTCCGTGGACCGTCCCGCCGCCGGCGTACTGCGGGGCCCGCAGCGACCCCTGGCGGGCCCGGCCGGTGCCCTTCTGCTTATCGGGCTTGCGGCCTCCGCCTCGCACCTCACCACGCGTCTTGGTGTCGTGCGTGCCTGCTCGCGCCGCGGCCAGCTGGGCCACGACGACCTGGTGGAGCAGGGGGTTGGACGCGGGCGCGTCGAAGATCGAGCCCGGGAGCTCGACGGACGAGCCGTCAGCGGAGCCGGGACCGCTCACGCCCAGGGTCCTCGTCCGCCCGGCGCGGGCGCTCGAGTAGGTCGTCGCCATCTCAGGCCTCCTCAGCGGACTTGGCCGCGGTCTTGAGCATCACCACGGCGCCGCGGGACCCGGGGACCGGTCCCCGGACGAGCACGAGGCCACGCTCGGCGTCGACGGAGTGCACCGTCAGGTTCTGGGTGGTCTGGCGCTCGTTGCCCATGCGCCCCGCCATCCTCATGCCCTTGAACACGCGGCCGGGCGTCGAGGCCCCGCCGATGGAACCGGGCTTGCGGTGGTTGCGGTGGGCGCCGTGGCTGGCGCTCACGCCGTGGAAGCCGTGGCGCTTCATGACGCCGGCGGTGCCCTTGCCGCGGGTGGTCCCGACGACGTCGACGACCTGGCCGGCGGAGAACGTCTCGGCGCTCAGCTCCTGACCCAGGCTGTAGGAGGAGGCGTCGCTCGTGCGCACCTCGGCGACGTGGCGGCGAGGCGTCGCACCCGCCGCGGCGAAGTGGCCGCTCTCGGGCTGGTTGACCCGGCGCGGGTCGACCAGGCCGAAGGAGAGCTGGACGGCGGCGTACCCGTCACGCTCGGGGGTGCGCACCTGGGTCACGACGTTGGTCGGGACGGCCAGCACGGTGACGGGCACCATGAGGCCGGCGTCGTCCCACACCTGGGTCATGCCGAGCTTGGTACCGAGGATCCCCGCTCGGACGCGGGGGGCGGTGGAGGTCATCTCTGCTCCCCTCTCAGAGCTTGATCTCGATGTTGACGTCTGCCGGCAGGTCGAGGCGCATGAGCGAGTCGACCGCCTTCGGCGTCGGGTCGATGATGTCGATCAGCCGCTTGTGCGTCCGCATCTCGAACTGCTCGCGGCTGTCCTTGTACTTGTGGGGCGACCGGATGACCACGAAGACGTTCTTCTCCGTGGGCAGCGGCACCGGGCCGACGACGGTGGCGCCGGCGTTCG
>JARIBR010000027.1 GCA_029258695.1 Quadrisphaera sp. | reverse complement strand
CCGCGCGCATCGCCACCGGGTGCAGCGCCTGGAGCAGCAGCGCACGCACCCCGGCCAGGGGCGTGAGGGGATCAGCGGTCAGCGTCCACGTGGCGCTGCCCGGGCCGAAGTAGCCCTGGTCGCCCGGGTCGGTGGCGTCTGCGGCGACCCCCGGGAGCTGTGGAAGGTGTGTGCTCACGGGATCAGTCTGCTGCGCCGGAGCCCGTCGCGGGGGTCGAGCCGCCTCCGGAGCGCCCCCGACCGCCACGTCGACGCCGCCGCCGCGGGGTCGACGAGGCCTCGGCGCTCCCGTCGGTGGCCTGCCCGGAGCTGGTCCGGTCCGTCGTGGGCTGGCTCGCCGTGCCCTGGCTCGACGTGGCCTGTCCCGACGTGCCCAGGTCGGACGTGCCTCGGCCGGACGTCGGCAGCTCGATGGGGTCCTCCGAGGTCACGGGCCGCCGCACCTGGCGCGTCGGCGCAGCCTCGCTGCGGCGCGAGCCCTCACGACGGCTGCCGTCGCGGCCGCTGCCCTCCTGACGGCTGCCCTCACGACGGCTGCCGTCGCGGCGACCTCCCGAGCGCCCCTCGCCGCGTCCGCCGCCGGAGCGGTCACCGCGCCCGCCACCGCGTCCCGCGTCGTGCTCGCCTCGGCGACCCGTCTCGCCGAGGTCCTCGACCTCCTCGGCGTCGAGCCCCTCGCGGGTGCGCTGGCTGCGGGGCAGACGGCCCGTCGTGCCCTCGGGGATGTCCAGGTCGGTGAACAGGTGCGGCGACGTCGAGTACGTCTCCACCGGCTGGGGCATCCCGAGGTCCAGCGCACGGTCGATCATGGCCCAGCGGTGCAGGTCGTCCCAGTCCACGAACGTCACGGCGGTGCCCGAGGCACCCGCGCGGCCGGTGCGCCCGGTGCGGTGGAGGTAGGTCGTCTCGTCCTCCGGGCACTGGTAGTTCACGACGTGCGTGACGTCGGTGACGTCGATCCCGCGCGAGGCGACGTCGGTGGCCACGAGGATGTCCACCTTGCCGGCCCGGAAGGCGCGCAGGGCCTGCTCACGGGCCCCCTGGCCGAGGTCCCCGTGCAGGGGGGCGGCGGCGAACCCGCGGGAGGCGAGGTCGTCGGCCACCTTCGCCGCGGTGCGCTTGGTGCGGGCGAAGACGATGGACAGCCCTCGGCCCCTGGCCTGCATCAGGCGCGCCAGGACCTCGACCTTGTCCATCGCGTGGGCCCGGTAGACCACCTGCGTGATGTTCTTCACCGTGGCGGAGTCGTCGCCGTCGTCGGCGGCGCGGATGTGCGTCGGCTGCGTCATGTACCGGCGGGCCAGCGCCACCACCGGCCCTGGCATCGTCGCCGAGAAGAGCATGGTCTGGCGCCCCGCGGGGGTGTGGGAGAGCAGCTTCTCCACGTCGGGGAGGAACCCGAGGTCGAGCATCTCGTCGGCCTCGTCGAGGACCACGACGCGGGCCTGGGAGAGCACGAGGTAGCCCTGCTGCACGAGGTCGAGCAGGCGTCCCGGCGTGCCGACGACGATCTCGACGCCGCGCGCCAGCGCCTCGACCTGCGGCTCGTAGGCCCGGCCGCCGTAGACGGTGAGCACGCGGGCGGTGCGCTTGCCGGCGGCGCGCTCGATGTCGCGGGCCACCTGGACGGCGAGCTCGCGGGTGGGAGCGACGGCCAGCGCCTGCGGACGGCCGGGCTCGGCGAGGTCGTCGAAGCCGTGCTCGCCGGGCCCCACCACGCTGTGCAGGGTCGGGATGCCGAAGCCGAGCGTCTTGCCGGTGCCGGTCTTGGCCTGCCCGATGATGTCGTGCCCGCCGAGCGCCACCGGCAACGTCATGGACTGGATGGGGAAGGGGTGGACGATGCCCGCGGCCGCCAGGGCCTCGACGATGGGCGCCTGGACGCCGAGGTCGGCGAAGGTCGGGCGGTCGTCGAGGGCCGCGGCGTCGGCTGCGCCGGCCTCGGCGCCGGCCGGGGCGTCGGTCTCGGGGCCCCGGGGCTCGGCGGCGGTGGTCTCGGTGGTGGGCTGGTCGGCGAGGTCCTCGGCGACGTCGGTCGTGTCGGTCATGCGTGGCCTTCGATCGTGGTCGGTGCGGGGGCCACTCGCCGGCCCTCCCTGCGCCGTGCACCGAGACCGCGGTGGTCTGGCGCTGGCGCTGCGTGGAGGTCCGGCGGGCTCCGCCGCGCGGTTCGGCAGCCGATCGTGGCTGCGACCGGTCGACCGATGAACTCCCCCATGGTAGGCGACGTGGTCCAGCCCGGCCGATCACACGCCGCCCCGGCCCGCCGTCCTAGGGTGGTGGGCGATGAACGAGCAGCCAGCAGCGGCCCACGGCTCCGAGGGCGGACCGCGGTCCGGGCCCCCCCTCGGTGGCGGCCCCGGGCCCGCGTCGGCGCCGGGAGCGCGCCTGGGCCCCGGTGAGGTGGACCTCCTCGGTGTCGTGGCCGACGGCGAGCTCTCCGCCTTCCTGCGGCTCGCGGCGCAGGCGCCGACCGGTCCGACGCTCGCCGACGTCGAGGGGCTGGCCGGTCTCGCGGTCGCCCACCTCGCCCGCTACCGGGCGGTCTGCGACCACCTGCGGGCCCGCGGGGTCTCGCCCGAGGCGGCCATGGAGCCGTTCCACGCGGGGGCGGAGGCCTTCCACCGCCGCCTGGCGCCCAGCACGTGGACGGAGGCGCTGCTCGGCGCGTACGTGGGCGACGGGATCACCGCCGACTTCCTCGTGCAGGTCTCCGCGCACGCCGATCCCGAGGTCGCCGCGCTCCTCGCTCACCAGCTGGGCCCGCCGCTGCGCCGGGACGCCGACGGGAAGGGGGCGCCGCCGCGCGACCGTGAGCTCGAGGTCTTCGTGGTGGCTGCCGTGGAGCGTGCCACGGAGGAGGACCCGCAGCTGCGAAGCCGGTTGTCCCTGTGGGGCCGGCGACTCGTCGGGGAGGCCCTGGGGCAGGCGCAGGCGCTGCTCGTGGCGCGCCCCGAGCTGGAGAACCTCCTGGACGGTCCGCGCCAGCGCGGCGCGGGAGCACCGATGCCGGTGCGCGCACCGATCGCCGAGGTGTTCTCGCTCATCACCGCCGCCCACGTCGCGCGCATGGGTCGTCTGGGCCTCACGGCCTGAGCGCTGTCGCGCTCGCTCGCCGGCGTCCCGCACCACCGCGTCGCTCCCTCCCGAGGACGAGAAAGGGCCGCCGAGAATTCCGGCGGCCCTTTTCGTCCTCCCTCGTCGAGGGAGTGGATCAGTCTGTGCTCAGCGCCGGCGACCCGCGGTGCCCGCGACGAGCCCGACGACGATGAGAGCCACGACCAGCTCGATGACGAAGGTGAGGATGCTGCTGCCGCGCACCCCGATGAGGCTGGCGAGGAAGCCTCCGATCAGCGCGGAGACGATGCCCAGCAGGATCGTCACGAGGACGCTGATGTTCTGGCGACCCGGGAGGATCAGGCGTGCGAGGACGCCGATGATCGCGCCGATGATGATCGCGCCGATGACTCCGAAGAGCGTCATGGTCTTCTCCTTGGGATAGAGGTGGTGGTCGGACGGTCCGCCACGACAGAGGGGCATCCTGTACGCCGTAAGCCTGGAAGGCCAATCGCCGCGCCAGAAGTCACCCAGCCGTCACCGAGGCGCACGCAGCGCGACAGCCGGGAGCGGTACGCGCCCCTCAGAGGGCGCCGAAGCCCACCCGCCGGGACTCCTCCGCGCCGATCTCGACGTAGCCGATCGCCGCGACGGGCACGAGCACCGTGCGGCCCTTCTCGTCCTCCAGGCGCAGCACCGACGAGCTCTCCAGCGCGTCGGTCACCGCCTTCTCGACGGTGGCGGCCGGTTGGGTGGACTCGAGGACGACCTCGCGCGTGGCGTTCTGGACGCCGATCCGGATCTCCATGGTGTGCTCCCTGCTCGACGGCGATGGTGCCGCGGACGACTGGTGGTGGAGCCGGCGCCAGCGCTGCCTGCTCCGGAACCAGTCAACCCCACGGGTGCTCACGCCTGCAGGCGCCCGCGCCGGACGGCTCAGGGGCGTCATGGTCCGGTACTGTCCGTCACTGGCTGGCGCGTCCCCGTCAGCCGTGCGTCAGTCCTCAGCCAGTCCTGACCTGCCGTCGACGGGAGTCTCGTGAGCGCGGTACCGGGGGCCCCCTCGACGCCCGGCGCGGACCCCGGGCGTCTCGCCGCCGCGCTGTCCGGGGTGAGCGGCGTCCTCACCGGTCGGGTGGTACGGCGCGGCGGGCAGCAGCAGGTGCGGCTGCGGCTGGAGAGCGGCGCCGACGCCGAGGCCGTCGCCGAGGCGGTCCGCGCGCGGCTGGCGGGGCTCGCGACCGAGCCTGAGGCGGAGCCCGAGACCGAGCCGAGGACCCGGTCCGTCATCGACCTCACCGACCCCGGGCCGAGCCGCGCCGCGGGCGGAGCCGGTGTCCCGCTCGTCGTCGTGGAAGCCCCCCCGGGCGTCCCGCCGCACCGCAGCGCCGTCCCGGAGGCCCCGGCGCGCCTCGCGCTGGCCCGCACCCGCGTGGGCGTCTCGGGGTGGACGGCCGTCGCCGAGGTGGCCCTGGCCGACGGCGACGTGCTCCACGTGGGAGCGGCCGAGGCGGCGTCCACCACCGACGGGAGCCGCCGGGCGCTCGCGGCCGCGGCGGCGCAGGCGCTCGAGTCCGCCGGGGCGGGGGCGCTCCGCATCGAGGTGGACGGGGTCCAGGTGGAGCCGGTGGCGGGACGCGACGCGGCCGTCGTCGCCCTGTCCGTCGTCTCCGTGCGCGGGGCCGAACAGCTCATCGGGTGCGCCCTGGTGGGCGACGACCCGGGGCGCGCGGTCGTGGCCGCGGTCCTCGCGGCGGCCAACCGCAGGATCGAGCTCGCCATGGCCGAGCGCAGCGCCTCGTCGGCGCGGTGACGTCCGCGGTGGCGCGCCGCCCACCTGCGGGAACGGGTGGGGGCGAGCGTCGGCGCCGGTCGACGACCCGTCCCAGCGGGGTCGCCCCTCCACCCGCCCGGTGCGCGACCCTGCGAGGCGCCGCGCTGCTCGTGACCGGGCTGCTCCTCGCCGGGTGCTCCGCCGCTGGTGGCGCGCCGCCGGCCGCCTCCCCGTCCCGGATCGACGGCTCCGGGGCGCCCGTCCTCGTCCCTCCTGCGGACGAGCCGACGCCGCGCACGTCGGCGCCCAGCCCGTCGACTCCCACCCCGTCGACGCCCATTCCCTCGGCGCCCAGCCCGTCGACGCCCAGCCCGTCGTCCACCGAGCCGCAGCTCGACCTGGGCGACCGGGCGGCGGGCCTGACCAGCGACGTGGTCCCCGAGACCGGTCCGGGCACGACGACGGTGGTCGCGGGCTCCACGCAGGGCACGGGCAACGGCCGGCTGGTCCGCCTCCGGGTCGAGGTGGAGGACGGCCTGCCCGTCGACGGCGAGGCGTTCGCGGCCTTCGTCATGGCGACGCTGAGCGATCCCCGGGGGTGGGGACGTGAGGGGTGGGACTTCGTGCGCACGGACGCGGAGGCCGACGCCGTCCTCACCCTGGCCAGCCCGCAGACCTCCGCGGAGCGCTGCGCTCCCCTGGACACCCGCGGGGAGCTCTCGTGCCGCAACGGTGAGGCCGTCGTCCTCACGCTGCGCCGCTGGACGCTCGGCGCGCCGGCCTACGGGGGCGACCGCACGAGCTACCGGCAGTACCTGGTCAGCCACGAGGTGGGCCACTACATCGGCAAGGGGCACGCCGCGTGCCCCGGCCCCGGTGAGCCGGCGCCGACGATGATGCAGCAGACCAAGGGTGTGGGGGCTTGCGCTGCCCAGCCCTGGCCCTACCCCGGCGAGCCCGTAACCTCCACCGGATGAGCGCCACGACGCCGGGGCCGTCCGCGAGCAGCGAGGAGCTGGTGGTGCTCCTCGACGAGGAGCACCGGCCGGTGGGCACGGCGTCCAAGGCCGGTGTCCACACCGACCGCACCCCGCTGCACCTCGCGTTCTCCTGCTACGTCACCGACGGCGCGGGATCTCTGCTGCTGACCCGCCGGGCGGTGTCGAAGAGGACGTGGCCGGGGGTGTGGACGAACAGCGTCTGCGGGCACCCGGGCCCCGGCGAGGCGCTCGAGGACGCGGTGGTCCGTCGGGCCCGCCAGGAGCTGGGGCTGGAGGTCCGCGACGTCACGCCGGCGATCCCGGACTTCGCCTACCGCGCGCGCGACGCCACGGGGGTGGTGGAGAACGAGTTCTGCCCGGTGTTCACCGCGGTGGCCGTCAGCGAGCCGCAGCCGGAGCCGGGTGAGGTCGAGGAGTGGCGCTGGGTGCCCTGGGCCGACGTGGAGGCGGTGGCCCGGACCACGCCGTGGCTGCTCAGCCCCTGGGCGGTCCTCCAGCTGCAGCAGCTGCCCGTCCCGGCGTGACGGCGCCCGAGCGCCCGCGCGACGACCCCGACGACAGCGGGCACGCCGACGCCCTCGGCGCTCGTGCCGGGCGCCCTGACGCCGGGCACGCTGGTGCCGGGCACGCCGGCGCTGGGCACGCCGGGGCGGGCGCGCGCTCGACCCGCTACATCGACGACGTGGCGCCGCTGGTCGACGCCATCCCGCCGGGCAGGGCCCTGACCTACGGGGACGTCGCCGAGCTGACGGGATGGGGCGCCGCGCGGGCCGTGGGTGCGGCGATGTCCCGGCACGGCCTCGAGCTGCCGTGGTGGCGGGTGGTGCGCGCCGACGGGTCGTTGGTCGCCGGCCTCCTCGCCCGGGCGCGCCTGCACTGGGCGGACGAGGGGACCCCCACGGTGACGGACGACGACGGTGAGGTGGTCGCCGTGGACCTGCGCCGCGCCCGCTGGGACGCCGAGGGCGAGGAGCGGTGAGCCCCTCGCCCTCGGCGGCGGTGCGGTGGTGCGGTGGTCAGCCGGCGAGCGCGGCGCGGCCCGCGACGAGCTGCGCGGTGATGGTCGCCACGCGCTTGCCCTGGTAGGCCGCAGCGTCCAGCGCCTTCTGGTCCGGGCGTGAGCCGTCACCGGAGACGTACGTGGTGCCGTAGGGGTTGCCGTCCGCGAACTTCACCGCGTCGGTGTACCCCGGCGGCACGACGATGCCGCCCCAGTGGCTGAAGACGTTCGCCAGCGCCGTGAGGGTCGACTCGTTCCCGCCGTGCGAGGTGGAGGCCGAGGTGAAGCCCGAGTAGACCTTGTCGGCGAGCAGGCCCTGGGACCACAGGCCGCCGGTGCCGTCGATGAACTGCTTGAGCTGGGCGGTGACCAGCCCGTAGCGCGTGGGCGAGCCGAAGATCACCGCGTCGGCCCACGTGAGGTCGTCGTGGCTGGCCTCGGGCAGCTCGATGGTGGCGGCCGCGTGGTCCGACCAGCCCTGGTTCGACTCGACGGCCTCCTGCGGGGCGAGCTCGTGGACCTTGCGCAGGCGAACCTCGGCCCCGACCTCCTCGGCGCCGCGGACGATGGCCTCGGCCAGGGCGTGGACGTTGCCGGTGGCGCTGTAGTGGATGACGGCGATCTTGGGCTGCGGGGTCTGCTCGGACATGGAGCCTCCTGGGTGGTCGGGAGCGCGCCAGGCCTGGTGCACTCCGGGGAGCACAGCAAGATAGTTGAACGGTAAATTTCCTGCGCGGGTGGGTGGCTCACCCGTTCTCCTGGCCCTCGCCCGCGGCACGGTGCATGCTCGGGGTGCGCGCACCGCAGCGCGCGCGGCTCGCGCCGCCAGCACACGACCCGGAGGTCTCCCGTGGGAGCGCAGCCATCACCCGACGCCCGGGCCCCCCGCACGCGGGCCCGGAGGTCGTCGGCCGTCGGCGGACGCGTGATCACGTCCGCCGCGCTCGTGGCCGCGGTGATGGCAGCGACCCAGCCCTCGGGGACCGGTGCCGAGGACCAGCCGGTGGTCCCTGCCGTCGCCGCGTCGGCCACGCTCGCGCTGCGCGTGCCGGTCGACGCCATGCCGGACGACGCCGCTGCTCGGGACTGGGAGACCTCACTCGGCGACTCGGGTCCCGGCGGTGCGCCCGAGGGGGGCCTCACGCTCTCCGGGAGCGTGCTGGCGCCCGCGACGCTGCGGGCCGGGACGTTGCCGTCGCGCGTCGAGGCCGCCTACGTCGCCGCGGCGGACCGCATGGCGACGGACCAGCCCGCCTGCGGTCTGCCCTGGTGGTTGCTCGCCGGGGTGGGGCAGGTGGAGTCCGGTCACGCCGCCGGTGGCCGCGTGCGCGATGACGGCGTGACGTTGAGCCCCGTCCGCGGCCCCCGGCTCGACGGAACCCTCGCCGGCACCGCCGTCGTGCGCGACAGCGATGCCGGCGCGATGGACGGCGACCCCGCCTACGACCGCGCCGTCGGCCCGATGCAGTTCATGCCCGGCACGTGGGCCTCGTGGGGGGCGGACGGTGACGGTGACGGGCGCCGGGACGCCGACGACGTCGACGACGCCGCCCTCGCTGCTGCCCGGTACCTCTGCCACGGCGCCGCCGACGGTGCGCTCGCGGGGCAGGGCGGGCAGGCGAGCGCGCTCTTCCGCTACAACCGCTCGGTCAGCTACGGGCTCGAGGTGATCCGCTGGGGCATCGGCTTCCGCGACGGCAGGGCGGCGCCGCTGGTCCCCGCGCCGCTGCCCGACCCGGTTGACCCGGTCGACCGGGTCGACCGGGAGGACCCGCCCTCCCCCGTCGAGGAGCCGCCCGTGCTCGCCGGGCCGGAGGGTGGGCCCGGACCGGTGGCCGACCAGGGGCCCGCCGCTGGCGCGGACCCAGCCCCGGACCAGCCGGCCACCGGCCCCGCGACGCCGTCGGGGCCCGCGGCGGAGCCCGAGCCAGGTCCCGCGCCCGGCATCGAGGACCCGGCCGCGGCGCCGCAGCCGAGCTCCCCGTCCCCGGACCCGGCATCCCCTGCGTCCCCGACGCCTCCACCGTGCTCGCCGCCGGAGCAGCCCGCGCCGACGGGCGACCCCACGACGGGCGACCCCACGTCGGGCGACCCGGCCGGCCCCGACCAGGCCTCGCCCGGCGAGACGAGCACCGCCCCGCCCACGGGGCCCTCCACGGCGCCGCCCGTGCCGCCCACCGGGGAGCCGACGTCAGTGGTGGACGAGCCCGCCGAGGCCTGCCCGCCGCCGTGCGGGCCCGCCGAGGACGGCGCGAGCCCGCTCGCGCCCGACGGCCCCGTCTCGCCGACCGACCCGTCCGGGACGGACCCGTCAGCGACCGAACCGGTCGGGGACCCGTCGGCGGTCCCAGGCTGCCTCCCGGCTCCGGAGGTCCCCACCGCGCCGGCGCGAGGCCCGGTGCCCACGGCGTCTGGCACCTCCGCACCGCTCCCGGCCGGTGGGTGACGCACCCGTGACCCGGTAGGAGGACCGGCTGGCTCGGCTGCTCCCGAGGTGCGCACCGAGGCGCCAGGCACCCGGGTCCCCGCGACCTGCTCGACCGGTGGCCCCGAGGATGGGACAGTGATCACATGGCCGAGGCGGTGGACGCGGGGTCGCGGCTCGACGGGGACCGGACCTGGTCCTTCGCGCGCACCGCGCGGGTCGCAGCCGTCGCCGTCGCCGTCGCCGGCGGGGTGGCCGTCCTCGTGCTCGCAGGTCTCATGGTGGCGCGCCTGAACGACCCGAGGGCCAGCGTCGACCTCACGACGGGCGTCGAGCCCGCCGCCTACCTGGCGCTCACCCCGGACGAGGTGCGTGACGTCACCGCCACGTTCTGCCCGGTGCGCGAGGGGTGCGTGCAGGCAGCGCAGTCCGACCGCGTGCGCATCGTGCGCTACACGGACCCCGGTGAAGCGCGCCGCGAGGCCTCTCGCCTGGCTCCGTACGCCTGGCCATCGGACCACCTCGTCGTGGAGTTCCTCGACCCTGCGTCCATGACACCGGAGGAGTTCCAGTACGTCGAGGAGGTGGTCGACGGGGCTGGGGCGCGTGCCTTCCCGCTCGTCACGAGCCCACCAGGCCGGGCTGGTCCGCCCCACCTGGGCTGACCCCGCCCTGCCCGGGCTGACCTCCGCCCTGCCCGGGCTGACCTCGGAGCCCGCCCCTCCGGTCGCGCCCATCTCCGACGCCGCCTCGCCCCGGCGTGGGCCGCCTCGCCTGCGGGGGGCCGCGGTGTCGGTGGCGTGTGGCAGCGTCATCGGTCGTGAACCCCACGTCGTCCCCGGTGCTGGTGCGCCCGGCGAGCGGCCCGGGCGCGAGCGGGAGCGTCAGCGCGGCACCAGCTGCGGCTGCGCATGACGCTCGCGTCCACGAGCTGGCCGACCTCGACCCGCAGCAGCGGCGCGTGGCCGAGCACCGCGCCGCCGGGGGTGCCCTGGTGGTCCTGGGTGCTCCGGGGACCGGGAAGACCACCGCCCTCGTCGAGGCGGTGGCCGCCCGGGTCGAGCGCGACGGGGCCGACCCGGCGTCGCTGCTGGTGCTCGCGCCCTCGCGCACGGCCGCCGCGTCGCTTCGCGACCGCCTGTCGGCGAGGTTGCCGTCGACCTCGACGGGGGTCGCTGCCCGCACCGCGCAGGCCTACGCCTGGTCGTTGCTGCGCCGCGCCGCGGTGGACTCCGGAGCGAGCGAGCCACGGCTGCTCTCCGGGCCGGAGCAGGACCACCTCATCGCCGACCTGCTGCGCGGCCACGCGGCCGGCGACGCCCCCGCCCCGCCGTGGCCGCCCAGCGTGCCCCCGGCCGCGCGCGCCCTGCGTGGTTTCCGCGCCGAGCTGCGCGACCTCATGATGCGCGCGATGGAGCGGGGGGTCGGCCCCTCGGCGCTGTCGCGCCTGGGTGAGCAGCTCCAGCGTCCGGAGTGGGTGGCGGCCGCCACCGTCCTGGGCGAGTACCGGCAGGTCGTCGCGCTCGCCCACCCCGGTGCCCACGACCCCGCGGCGATCGTCGTGGACGCTGCCAGGGCGCTGGCTGCCCGGCCGGAGCTGCTCGACGCCGAGCGGCGCCGGCTGACCCTCGTGGCCGTGGAGGACCACCACGAGTCGACGGCCGCGAGCGCCGCGCTGCTCGACCTCCTCGTCGGCGGCGGCACCGACCTGGTCGTGGTCGGGGACCCCGACGCCACGACGTCGGCGTTCCGCGGCGGCGACCCGTCGTTGCTGGCAGGGGCGGCGCAGCGCTACGCCGCCCCTGACGGTTCCCCCGCGCCGACCGTGGTCCTGCGCACCCGGTGGCGGGCGGGAGCGTTCCTCGACGTCCCCGTCGGGGCGCTGGTCGAGCGCATCGGCTCGTCCGGGCCCGTGGCGCAGCGCCGCCCGGACCCGTCGCCGAGCGCGCCCCCGGGGACGTTCGAGACCCACGTCCTCCGCTCGACCGGCGCGCAGGGTGCGTTCGTGGCGTCGGTGCTGCGCGCCGAGCACCTCGAGCAGGGCGTGCCGTGGAGCGCGATGGCCGTCGTGGTGCGCAGCGCCGGGTCCAGCGGCGCCCTGCGGCGGGCGCTGGCGAGCGCCGGGGTCCCCGTGGCCGTCCCCGTCGCCGAGGTGCCCCTGGCCGACGAGGGGGCCGTGCGTCCCCTGCTCTCCGCGCTGCGCGTCTGCCTGGCGGTCGAGGCACCCGACGAGGAGACGACCGACGAGGTGGTGGACCTGCTCGGTTCGTGGGTGGTGGGTGCGGACGCGCTCGCGGTGCGCCGGCTCCGCCAGGGCCTGCTCGCCGCGGAGCGGGCGGCGGGGGGCGGGCGAGGCTCCGACGCGCTGCTCGTGGCCGGTGTCCTGGCACCCGAGCTGCTCGCGAGCGCCGGGGCCCGTGCCACCGGGCCGGCGCGCACCCTGGCCCGGGTGCTCGCCGCCGGCCGCAGCGCCGCGGCGCAGGCCGGAGCGAGCGCCGAGACGGTCCTGTGGGCGCTGTGGGCGGCCACGGGCGTCGCGGAGACCTGGCGGGCGACCGCGCTGCGCGGCGGGCTCGCGGGGGAGCGCGCCGACCGTGACCTCGACGCGGTGACCGCCCTCTTCGACGCCGCCTCGCGGTACGAGGACCGGCTGCCGGGTTCGCCGCCGGCCCGTTTCCTCGAGCACCTGCGCTCCCAGGACGTGCCGTCGGACACCCTCGCGGCGCGGCGCGGCGGCGCTGACGCCGTGGACCTCGTCACCGCGCAGGGCGCCGTCGGCCGCGAGTGGCAGGTCGTGGTGGTGCCCGGCCTCGTCGAGGGCGCCTGGCCGGACACCCGCCTGCGCGGCACGCTCCTCGGTGCCCCCGACCTCGCCGACCTGCTCGCCGGCCGTGGGCCGGTGACCGCGGACGAGCACACCGGCCGCGCTCGTGCGGCGCGCGCGACCCGCGCCGGGGGCGCTGGGACGGGCGTGGCTCTGGCCGCAGCCGGCCGGACCACGGCCGAGGAGGCAGCGGCCGCCCGCCGACAGGTGCTCGACGACGAACGGCGCCTGCTCCACGTGGCGATGACGCGCGCCCGCCGGCGCCTGGTGCTGACCGCCGTGGACGACGGGGAGGAGCGCCCGTCCTCCTTCCTCGACGTCGTGGCCCCCCGCGAGGACCCGGGGCAGCCGCGTCCCACCAGCGAGGTGCCGCGCGCCTCCACCCTGCCGGCGCTCGTCGCCGAGACGAGGGCGGTGCTGAGCACCCCCGTCGGGCACGTCACCGCCAGCGGGTCGGTCGTCGACGAGGCCGCTCACGCGGAGGCGGCGACGGCGTTGGCCCGGCTGGCGGAGGCAGGCGTGCCCGGGGCCGACCCGGCGCAGTGGCACGGGCTGGCCGCGCTGTCGAGCGATGAGCCGCTGGTGGCCGACGGCGAGCCCGTGGTGGTCTCGCCGTCGGCGGTGGAGACCGCGGCCACGTGCGCGCTGCGCTGGCTGCTGGGCACCCGCAGCGGCGGTCGCGAGGCGTCCGTGAGCCAGCGGGTGGGCACGCTCGTGCACCAGGTGGCGCAGGAGATGCCCGACGGTTCGGTGGCAGGCATGACGGAGCGCCTGGAGAAGCTGTGGCCCGGGCTGGGGCTCGGGAGCACGTGGGTGGGTCAGCGCGAGCTCGCGCGGGCGCGCACCATGGTCGCGAAGCTGGCGGCCTACGTCGCGGACGCGGAGGCTGCCGGTCGCACCGTCGCCGGTCTGGAGGTCGACGTGGAGGCCCGCCTGGGCCGCGCGCTGGTGCGCGGGCGCCTGGACCGGGTGGAGCGCAGCGCCGACGGGTCGCTGCGCGTGGTCGACCTCAAGACCGGGCAGCGCGCCCCGGGGAGGGCGGAGGTGGCTCGCCACGCCCAGCTGGGCGTCTACCAGGCGCTCGTCGAGGCGGGCGCCGTCGACGCCGCCGCGCAGCCTCCCGACGCGCCGTCGGAGCCGGGCGACCCGCCCGACGGAGCGCCAGCGGAGCCCGGTGACGGTGACGGTGACGGCCGCGACGACGACCAGGCCGCGCCCGGCCGGAGCGCGGGGGCGGCGCTGGTGCAGCTGGGCACCGCCACCAAGAGGTACGCCGAGCAGAGCCAGGCACCGCTCGCCGCCGACCCGGAGCCGGGGTGGGCCGCCACGCTGGTGGAGGAGACGGCCGAGGCGATGGCCGCCTCGGTGTTCACCGCGGTGGAGAACGACCAGTGCAGCAGCTGCCCCGTGGCCACCAGCTGCCCGGTGCGCAGCGACCTCGTGGCCGGGGAGGGGTCGTGAGCGCTCCCGCCCCGACGACCCCGACCTCCGCGCTGCTCAGCGCCGTCGACATCGCGGCCCTGCTCGGCCGACCGCCGCCGACGCCGGAGCAGCGCCGCGTCATCGAGGCGCCGATGGCCCCCCTCCTCGTGGTCGCGGGAGCCGGGTCAGGCAAGACCGAGACGATGGCCGCGCGCGTCGTGTGGCTGGTCGCCAACTCCCTCGTCGCCCCGGACCGCGTGCTCGGGCTGACCTTCACCCGCAAGGCCGCCGGCGAGCTCGCCGACCGCGTGCGCGCCCGCCTCGAGGCGTTGGCGGCGGCGGGCATGCTGCCGTCCCGCGAGTCCGGCGGCGAGGACCTCGGCGACCCCACGGTCTCGACGTACCACGCCTACGCGGGCGGAGTCGTGGCCGACCACGGCCTGCGCCTGGGCGTCGAGCCGGACGCCACGCTGCTCGGCGAGGCGGCCGCCTACCAGCTGGCGAGCTCCGTGGTGCAGGCGTGGGACGGCCCCCTCGACCTCGACGCGGCGCCGTCGAGGGTCACCGAGGCCGTCCTCGAGCTGGCGGGGGAGTGCTCGGAGCACCTCGTGGACCTCGCCGACGTCGACGCCCACCTCGCCGCGACGCTCGACCACCTCGCCGCGCTGCCCGGCCGGGAGTACGCCGACGTGCGCGACGCCTCACGCTCCCTCGCGGCCCGGCGCTCGCTGCTGCCCCTCGTGCGGCGCTACGCCGAGCGCAAGGCCGCCGCCGGGGTCCTGGACTTCGGGGACCAGGTGGCCATCGCCGCGCGCCTGGCCGCCGGCGCGCCCGCGGTCGCCGCGATCGAGCGGGCCCGGTTCTCCGCGGTGCTGCTGGACGAGTACCAGGACACCTCCCACGCCCAGCTGGTGCTGCTGCGCGAGCTGTTCGGTGACGGGCACGCGGTGACCGCCGTGGGTGACCCCCACCAGTCCATCTACGGGTGGCGTGGCGCCAGCGCGGGCAACCTCGCGGAGTTCCCCCGCCACTTCCCCGCGGTGGCGCCCACCACCGGGACCGCGACCCAGGGCGAGCACCTCCGGGTCCCCGCGGAGGTGCTGGCCCTCTCGACCTCGTGGCGCAACGACGTGGCCGTCCTCGAGGCCGCCAACGTCGTCGCGGCGCCCCTGCGGCAGGCCTCGCCCGTGCCGGCGCCGCCGCTCGGGGCCCGCCCCGACGCCGGGCCCGGGGTGGTCCGGGCGCAGGTGCTGGAGACCGTCGCCGAGGAGGCGGAGACCGTCGCCGACCTCATGGCCTCGGTGCGGGCCGCCGACGCCGCCCTGCCGGTGCGTCACCGGCGCACCGCCGCCGTGCTGTGCCGGGCCCGCTCGCAGTTCACCGCCCTGGAGGCGGCGCTGCGCGCGCGCGGCCTGCCCGTGGTCGTCGTCGGTCTCGGCGGGCTGCTGGAACGGCCGGAGGTCCTCGACGTGCTCGCGACGCTGCAGGTCCTGCACGACCCCTCGCGCGGTGACGCGGTGGTGCGCCTGCTCACCGGTCCACGCTGGCGTCTCGGGGCCCGGGACCTCGACGTGCTCTCCGCGTGGGCCAGGGTGATCGGTGCGGGTCAGCACGACCGGGCGGTGGCCACCGAGGCCGCCGACGTCGTGAGCCTCGCCGCCGCTCTGGACGACCTCCCCTCCCCGGCGTGGGAGTCGGCGAGCGGCCGCGCGCTGTCGCCGGCGGGACGGGCGCGGCTGGAGCGCGCCGGTGCCTGGCTCGCCGCTCTGCGCCGCTCGGCGTCCCTCCCGCTGCCGGAGCTCCTCGGCGAGGTGGAGCGCGCGCTCGGCCTGGACGTGGAGCTGGCCGCGCGCCCCGGAGCCGGCCACCAGGACGCGCGGACCCACCTCGACGCCCTCACCGAGGTGGCCGTCGCCTTCGACGCGGACACCGACCGACCCTCCCTGGGCGCCTTCCTCGCTTGGACCGACGCCGCCGCGCAGCGCGAGCGCGGCCTGGCGCTGGGCGAGGAAGGCGAGGCGGCCGGCGTCGAGCCCGACCCCGGCGTCGTGACGCTCATGACGTGCCACGGGGCGAAGGGGCTGGAGTTCGACGTCGTCGCGGTGCCCGGCCTGGTGGAGGGCACCCTCCCGTCCGCCCCGCGCACCTCGAAGGGGTGGTTGGGCAGCCCCGGCGCCCTGCCCTACCCGCTCCGGGGCGACGCGTCGTCGCTGCCGGACCTCGGGTGGGAGCGCGCGGGCGACGGCCCGCAGGCGCACACGCTCCTCGGGGACTTCGTCGCCGCCTCGAAGGACCACGCGATCGAGGAGGAGCGGCGCCTGGCGTACGTGGCGCTGACCCGGGCCCGCTCCACCCTGCTGCTCACCGGAGCCTGGTGGGGCAGCGCGGTGAAGCCGCGCCTACCCTCCCGGTTCCTCGTCGAGCTCGTCGACGCCGGGGCCGCCGGTGGTGGTCCCCTGCCGCAGGCGCCGGCCGCGGAGTCCAACCCCCTGGCCGACCAGCGGCGCACCGCCACCTGGCCGGTCGACCCCCTGGGGGACCGGCGCGCCGACGTGGAGCGGGCCGCGGCAGCGGTGAGGACCGCGCGGGCGGCCCTCACCGACGGACCCCCCGACGCCTCCGGTGCCGTGGAGGCCACCGGCTCCGCCGGCACGGCGAAGACCCCGCACGTCCCACCGCCGCCGACCCACGGCTGGGGCGCCGAGGTCGACCGGCTCCTCGCCGAGCGGGGCGGAGCGTCCTCGAGCGGGACCGGCGCCGGCACCGTCGCCGTGCCGCTGCCCGCGCACCTGTCGGCGTCCCGGCTCGTGCAGCTCGCCGCCGACCCGGCCGCGCTGGCGCTCGCGGTGCGCCGCCCCGTGCCGGTCCAGCCCCGGGCGAGCACGCGGCGGGGCACCCGCTTCCACGCGTGGCTCGAGCAGCGGTACTCCTCCCCGGCGCTGCTCGACCTCGACGACGACCTCCTCGGTGACGCCGAGGACGACGACGCGGCCGCCGACGCCTCGCTCGCCGAGCTCACCGCTGCCTTCGAGGCGTCGCAGTGGGCGGACCGCACCCCGATCGCGGTCGAGGTGGACCTCGAGACCCAGCTGGCCGGTCTGGTGGTGCGCTGCCGGGTGGACGCCGTCTTCGCCGCCACCGCGCCCGATCGGCCCGCCGGCAGCGTGGACGTCGTGGACTGGAAGACCGGCAGGCCGCCCGCGGGGGAGCGGGCGCGCGCCGCGGCCGTCCAGCTCGCGGTCTACCGCCTCGCGTGGGCGCGGCGCCACGACGTCCCGCTCGACCGGGTCGGTGCGGCGTTCTTCTACGCCGCCACCGGGGTCACCTCGCGCCCCGCGGACCTGCTCGACGAGGCCGGTCTGGAGGCGCTGGTGACCCGGCTGCCGGAGGCGGCCTCTGGCCGATCACCGGAGGGCGACTGATCGAGGAACCTGCGGACGCACCGGGCGGGGCCGATGCTGCTGCGGCCCGTCCAGCGGGGACCTCGCACGGCTCCCGCCGGCGTGTTGCCAGCGCAGACTCCCCGCTCGACGACCCGAGCGAGCTCTCCACCGCCGACGTCCGGTGGCTCACGTCGGGCGCGACGGGTGTCCGCGGGCGAGAAACCCCTGGCCGCGGGGGACGACGTCACCGACGATGGTCCCCGTGACCGACCTCCCCGCCCCGCCCGTGCTGCGTGACGGCGACGACCTGGCGCTGCGCGCCCACCGCCCCGAGGACGTCGACGGCATCGTCGAGCAGTGCCGCGACCCGCTGAGCGTCGCCATGACCACCGTGCCCACCCCCTACGGCCGCGCCGACGCCGAGGGCTTCGTCGCCGCGGTCGCCGACGACTGGCGCCGGGGCCGGACCGCCTCCTTCGCGATCGAGCTCGACGGGCGCTTCGCCGGGACCGTCGACCTGCGCCTGCGCGAGGCCGGCTGGGCGGAGGTCGGCTACGGGCTGCACCCCGCGGCGCGCGGGCGCGGGGCGATGACCCGTGCGCTGCTCCTGGTCCTGGGGTGGGGCTTCGCCGAGCTGGGCCTCGACGGCGTGCACTGGGAGGCGAGGGTCGGCAACGAGGCGTCCTGGCGGGTCGCGCGGACCTGCGGCTTCCGGAGGGAGGGCCAGGTGCGCGGCCTCCTCGTCCACCGCGGTGAGCGCCTCGACGGCTGGATCGGTTCGCTGCTGGCCGGCGACCCGCGCGGCTGAGCCCGGCGCCCCGGGCGCGGGGGAACCCGTCGTCCGCGAGCCCGCCCGGGTTCGTGGACGGGATCATCGTCTCGCTGTTCGTGTTCTTCGACGTCGTCGCCGTCAACCAGTGCCTGCAGCACCAGAGGGTCGGGAAGTGGCGGGACCACCTGTACGGGGAGAAGGTCTACGTGCTGCTCAGCCTGGTGGCGAAGTCGCTGCTGGCGTGGCAGGTCTTCGCCGGCACCCTCGCGCCGACGGGCTGACGAGCCCCGCCGGTCGGGCGGGTCCCAGGGGCCGGGCTACCGTCCCGGCGTGGACATGCGGGTCGCGGCCTACGCGGTGATCGTCGAGCACGGCATCAGCGGACCGGGGTCGGACCAGGTGGCGGGGCCGCGGATGCTCCTGGCCCACTGGAACGAGGGCGGTCACACCGGGTGGACGCTGCCCGGTGGCAGCATCGACCCCGGGGAGGACCCGGCCGACGCCGCGGTGCGCGAGGTCATGGAGGAGACGGGCTACGACGCCGAGCTCGACGCCCTGCTGGGCCTGGACTCCGTCGTCGTCCCGCCGGAGCGGCGCATCGCGGCGGGCCGCGGGCCGCTGCACGCGCTGCGCATCGTCTACCGCGCGCACGTCACCGGCGGGCAGATCCGTGACGAGGTGGGCGGCACCACCGACACCGCACGCTGGTTCGCCCTGGACGAGGTGGACGGGCTGGAGAAGGTCTCGCTCGTGGACGTCTCCCGGCGCATGGCCGGGATGATCGACTGACGTGGGCGGCGCGGGCGCCGAGGTGTGCGCCGCCGGAGGCCCCCTCGTGCAGCAGGCCACCGCCGGCGACTGGCGAGCGTTGCGCGCGGCCCGCCTGCGCGCGCTGGCCCACGACCCCGACGCCTTCGGCAGCACCCACCAGCAGGCGCTCGCGCTGCCCGACGAGGAGCACCGCCGTCGGGCAGCCGCCGGGACGCACCACCTGGCGTGGTGGAGCGGCGACCCGGTCGCCCTCGTCGCCCTGGTGCCCACCGACAGCCGTGACTTCACGCACGGCCAGCTCACCTCGATGTGGATCGCCCCCGAGCACCGCGGGACCGGTCTCGGTGAGCGGCTGGTGTCAGCGTCGTGCGAGCAGGGCCGCGTCCGTGGTGTCCGAGTGGTGACGCTCTGGGTGGTCGACGGCAACGAGGCGGCCGAGCGGCTCTACGAGAGGTGCGGCTTCGTGCTCACCGGTCGCCGGCAGCCCGTGCGCGAGGACGAGCCTGGCCGGGCCGAGCAGGAGATGCGGAGGGACGACGTCGGGAGCGGCGAGAGCCACGGGCGCGGGCGCGGCGACCCGGCCGGCAGGTGAACGTCAGCCCGTGGCCGCGGCGTTGATGGCGTCGACCGTGGCGTGGGGGTCGGCGACCTCGACCACCAGCCGGTCGTAGCGCTCGTCCGCCAGCTCGATGACG
Organism: Quadrisphaera sp.; assembly: GCA_029258695.1. Next base: position 69 of record JARIBR010000027.1, on the reverse strand, counting down.
ATGGGACGTCCCCAGGCCGTGACGTCCCAGAAGTGGCGCTCGCCGTCGCGGTAGAACGTGCCGATCGTC
>JARIBR010000349.1 GCA_029258695.1 Quadrisphaera sp. | reverse complement strand
GCCGCCGGCCGACCACGTCGTCGACATCGACGTCGACGACGAGATGCGGACCTCCTTCCTGGAGTACGCGTACTCGGTCATCTACTCCCGGGCCCTGCCCGACGCCCGGGACGGGCTCAAGCCGGTGCAGCGGCGCATCGCCTACCAGATGTCGCAGATGGGGCTGCGCCCCGACCGGCCGCACGTGAAGAGCGCGCGCGTCGTGGGCGACGTCATGGGGCGCCTGCACCCCCACGGCGACACGGCGATCTACGACGCGCTGGTGCGCATGGCCCAGCCGTTCTCGCTGCGCCTGCCGCTGGTCGACGGCCACGGGAACTTCGGGTCCCCGGACGACGGACCGGCGGCTGCGCGCTACACCGAGGCACGCATGTCACCCGCCGCGGTCTCGATGACGGCGGGGCTCGACGAGGACGTCGTGGACTTCGTGCCCAACTACGACGGCTCCACCACCCAGCCGTCGGTGCTGCCGTCGGCCGTGCCGAACCTGCTGGTCAACGGTGCCTCGGGCATCGCGGTGGGCATGGCGACGAACATGCCGCCGCACAACCTGCGCGAGGTCGTCGCCGCCGCGCGCCACCTCATCGACGACCCCTCGGCCACCCTCGAGGACCTCATGCGGTTCGTCCCCGGACCGGACATGCCCACGGGCGGTCGCATCGTCGGCCTCGAGGGGGTCCGCGAGGCGTACGCCACCGGCCGCGGGGTCTTCCGCCTGCGGGCGAGCGCGACGATCGAGGACGTCACCGCCCGCCGGCGCGGCATCGTCATCACCGACATGCCCTACACCGTGGGCGTGGAGAAGGTGGTCGCCAAGGTCAAGGACGCCGTGACCGCGAAGAAGCTGCAGGGCATCGCGGCCATCACCGACCTCACGGACCGCACCCACGGCACGCGTCTGGTCGTGGAGCTGAAGTCCGGCTTCGCCCCCGAGGCGGTCCTCGAGGCGCTGTACCGCCTGACCCCCCTCGAGGAGTCCTTCGGCATCAACAACGTCTGCCTCGTCGAGGGCCAGCCGCGCACCCTGGGTCTGCGCGAGCTGCTCGAGGTCTTCATCGCCCACCGCCTCGAGGTGGTGCGCCGGCGCAGCGAGCACCGCCTGGGCCGGCGCCGCGACCGGCTGCACCTCGTCGAGGGTCTGCTCGTCGCGATCCTCGACATCGACGAGGTGATCGCGGTGGTCCGCTCGTCCGACGACGCCGAGAGCGCCCGGCGCCGGCTCACCGAGGTCTTCGACCTGAGCACGGTGCAGGCCGACCACATCCTCGAGCTGAGGTTGCGGCGCCTCACCCGGCTGGCCCGCGTCGAGCTGGAGGCCGAGCGCGACGAGCTGGCCGCCGCGATCGCCGAGCTCGAGGCGCTGCTCGCCGACGAGCGGCTGCTGCGCCGCGCGGTCTCCGACGAGCTGTCCGAGGTCGCTCGTGAGCACGGTGACGCCCGGCGCACCGTGCTGCTCGAGGGTGGGGTCACCGTCTCCCGCGGCGTCACGACCGACCTCGAGGTCGCCGACGACCCCTGCTGGCTGCTGCTGTCCTCCACCGGGCTGCTCGCGCGCACCACCGGGGCCAGCGCCCCGGTGGTCGCCGGCACGCCGGGCGGCGAGCGCGCGCCGCACGACGTGCTGCTGGCCGCCCTGCCCACCACCGCCCGCGGGGAGGTCGGCGCGCTGACCAGCGCGGGGCGCGTGCTCCGCCTCCCCGTGGTCGACGCCCCTGCTCTCCCGCCCGCCATGGGCGCCCCCGCGCTGGGAGGCGGGGCGCCGCTGCGTGAGTTCCTCGACCTCGAGCGGGGCGAGGACGTGCTCACCCTGGTGCCGCTCGACGCAGAGGCGACCTCGCCCGGCCTGGCGCTGGCGACCGCCCAGGGCGTGGTCAAGCGGGTGGTCCCCGAGCCGGGGCGCGGGGACTCCTGGGAGGTCATCACCCTGAAGAAGGGTGACCGGGTGGTCGGCGCCATCCCGCTGACCACCGGGGAGGAGGACCTGGTGCTCATCACCTCCGACGCCCACCTGCTGCGCTTCGGCGCCGGCGCGGTGCGCCCCCAGGGTCGGGCGGCCTCCGGCGTGGCCGGCGTGCGGCTCTCCCCCGGGGCCAGCGTCATCGCCTTCGGCGCCGTGCAGGTGCCCGGAGCGGGCGAGTCCGAGCAGCCCGAGGGTACGCCCGTGGTGGTCACCGTCTCCGCGCCCGCCGACGGTTCCCTGCCCGGCACGGGCGACGGGAACGTCAAGGTCACGCCGCTCGCGCAGTACCCGGTGAAGGGTCGCGGCACCGGCGGGGTCCGGGCCCACCGCTTCCTGCGCGGGGAGGACCACCTGGCGCTGGCCTTCGTGGGCGCCGGGCCGGCGCTGGCGTGCACCGCCGACGGCCTGCCGGTGGACCTGCCGGCCGTGGACGAGCGCCGCGACGGGTCGGGAACCCTGCTGACCGGGGCGATCGGAGCGATCAGCGGTCCGCCGGCCCTGCTGGCGGAGGCTCAGGCCCAGGGGGGCGCGACGTCGTCGTCGGACGACGGCTGACCGGCGGCAGCCCCGGACCCCGGCGGCGCAGGCCGGGACCTCAGCAGCGGCTCAGCGCGGGCGCTCGTTCCAGCGGGTGAGGCCGTGCGCCGCGAGCGCGCCGAGCGCGGCGGCCAGCGCGGTGGTCGTGGCCCGCCCAGCGGCCGAGCCCAGCCTCGAGACCCGGGACGGACCCGGGGGCGGCTGCGGCGCCGCCGGGGGCGGGACGTCGGGACGGGTCCGCTCGGGCACGAGGTTCGCGAGGACCTCCGGCAGGTCCAGCGCGAGCGCCAGGTAGTCGTAGCTGCGGGCGGAGAACGCTGCCTTGAACGACGCGAGGCTGGGCAGGAGGAGGGACTTCAGCTCCGGCAGGGCCGGGCTGAGCCGGTCGGTCAGCTTCTCCCCGGGCTGCAGGCGCACCACCGTGGCCTCGAGGCTGATCAGCGCCCGCGCCAGCAGGACGAGGTCGGCGGAGAACGTGACCCCGTGGGTGCCGCCGGCGCCGAGCGCGCGCAGCAGCAGGCGCGGGATCGACGTGCGCTGCCCCTCGCCCAGCCACTCGTTGAGCAGGTCGGAGATGTCGTCGCGGAAGCCTCGGACGTCCGCGCCGGGCTTGAGGACCGCCAGGCGCAGGAGGAGGTCGGCGATCTCGTCGAGGTCACCGTTGATCATCGCCCACACCACGAGCCCGACGTGCCGGCGCTGGCGCCCGTCCAGGCGTCCGAACAGCCCGAAGTCGAGGAAGGCCACCTGTCCGCCCGGCTGGACCATGATGTTGCCCGGGTGGGGATCGGCGTGGAAGAGCCCGAAGCCGAAGACCTGCCGGACCATGGCGTGCGTGCCGGTCTCGACGACGCGGTCGACGTCGATGCCCGCGCTGCGCAACGCGCTGGCGCTGGTGGGGTGCACGCCCTCGATCAGGTCCATCGTCAGGACCCGCCGGGTGGTGCGGGCGGTGTCGACCTCGGGGATCACCACGTCGTCGTCGTCGGCGAACATCCGCGCCACCGCCTGCGCGGTGCGGGCCTCCCCGCGGAAGTCCAGCTCGCGGCGCGACCACCGGTCGAGCTCGGCGATGGTGTCCACGGGGCTGATCGACCAGGAGCTGGCCACGCGGCGCTGCAGGCGCGCCGCCCCGATGGCCAGCAGCGCCAGGTCGGCGTCGAAGGCGTCCTCGACGCCGGGGCGCTGGACCTTCACGGCCACCACCCGCCCGTCGTGGCGCACGGCGCGGTGGACCTGGGACAGCGAGGCGGCGGCGAAGGGTTCGTCCTCGAAGGTGGCGAACGCCTCGCTCACGCTCTGCCCCAGCTCGGACTCCACGATGGCCTTGGCCTGGGCCGCGGGGAACGGGCTGGCGGCGGCCTGGAGCCGGCGCAGCTCCTCGCCGTAGGCCGGCGGGAGGAGGTCCGGGCGCAGGGCGAGCAGCTGGCCGCCCTTGACGAACGTCGGGCCCAGCTGCTCGAGGACGATGCGCAGGCGCACCGGCAGCGGCTCCCCCGACGCCGGCGTCGGCTTGGGCCGCGGCCCCGGCCACGCGCGCGCGGCGAGGCGCACCACGGCGGAGTAGCGGCCGAACCCGGCGGCGTCGACGACGAACTCGAACCCGTTGGCGGAGAGGATCCGGACGATCTCCGCGGCCCTGGCCCCCAGCTTGACGGGCCGCGTGGAGCGGACGCGCTGGAGCGGGCTGGGTCGGCTCGGCGGGCTCAGACGTCGATCCGCTCGTCGTCGACGACGGCAGCGCCGTCGACGATGAAGTCCTTGCGCGGCGCGACGTCGGAGCCCATGAGCAGGTCGAAGACGGCCTCGGCGGCCTCGGCGTCGGCGATGCGCACCCGCCGCAGCGTGCGGTGGGCCGGGTCCATGGTGGTGTCCGCGAGCTGGTCGGCGTCCATCTCCCCCAGACCCTTGTACCGCTGGAGCGGCTCCTTCCAGGTGCGGCCCCGGGCCCGAAGCCGCGCCAGGGTGCTCGCCAGCTCGGCCTCGGAGTAGGTGTAGACGTGCTCGCCCTTGGCCCGGCCGGCGGCGTTGACGTCCACCCGGTGCAGCGGCGGCACGGCGGAGTAGACGCGCCCCGCCTCGACGAGGGGGCGCATGTACCGGAAGAACAGGGTGAGGAGCAGGGTGCGGATGTGCGCGCCGTCGACGTCCGCGTCGGCCATGAAGATGATCTTCCCGTACCGCGCGGCGGAGAGGTCGAAGCTGCGACCGGACCCGGCGCCGACCACCTGGATGATCGAGGCGCACTCGGCGTTGCGCAGCACGTCGGCCACCGACGCCTTCTGGGTGTTGAGGATCTTCCCGCGGATCGGCAGCAGCGCCTGGAAGTCCGAGGAGCGCGCGAGCTTGGCGGTGCCCAGCGCGCTGTCCCCCTCGACGATGAACAGCTCGGAACGCTCGACGTCGGAGGAGCGGCAGTCCGCCAGCTTCGCCGGCAGCGAGGAGGTCTCCAGGGCGTTCTTCCGCCGCTGGGTCTCCTTCTGCTGACGAGCGGCGAGCCGGGCCCTGGTCTCGGCGACCACCTTGTCCAGCAGCAGCGAGACCTGGCTGCGGGTGGCGCGGGCGCTGGCGGTGAGCAGAGCGCTCATCTCCCGCTCGACCACCTTCGAGACGACGCCGCGCACCGCCGAGGTGCCGAGCACCTCTTTCGTCTGGCCCTCGAACTGCGGCTCGGGCAGGCGGACCGTCAGCACGGCCGTCAGCCCGGCGGTGATGTCGTCCTTGTCGGGCCGCTCGTCCTTCGCCCCCACCTTGAGGCGGCGCGCGTTCACCTCGACCGCCTTGCGCACGCTGCGCACCAGCGCGGCGTCGAAGCCCGCGACGTGGGTGCCGCCCTTGGGCGTCGCGATGATGTTGACGAAGGAGCGGACCTCGGTGTCGTAGCCGTTGCCCCAGCGCAGCGCGACGTCCACGAGGCACTCGCGCTCCACCTCGCGGCTGACCATGTGCCCCACCTCGTCGAGGACGGGGACCGTCTCGGTGAAGGTCCCCGAGCCGCTCAGCCGCCAGGTGTCGGTCAGCGCGGGGTCGGTGGCCAGGTGGTCGACGAACTCGGTGATGCCTCCCTCGTGGCGGAACACCTCCTCGTGCCGGCCGTTCTCGCCCGGGGTCCCGGGGGCGCCGCGCAGGTCGGTGACCGCGAGGGTCAGGCCGGGGACGAGGAAGGAGGTCTGACGGGCCCGGGTGACCAGCTCGTCGTAGCTGAACGCCGCGTCCTTCACGAAGACCAGCGGGTCGGCCCAGTAGCGGATGCGCGTCCCGGTGCTCCCGCGCTTCACCCGCCCGCCGTCACCGAGCGCGGACGCCTCGGTGAAGGGGGTGAAGGGGGCGGCGGCGCTCGGCTCCCCCGCGTCGGCGAACGTCCCGGGCTCACCGCGCCGAAAGCTCATCGTGTGCCGCCGTGACCCGCGGGAGACCGCGACGTCGAGGCGTGCGGACAGCGCGTTGACCACCGAGGCGCCGACCCCGTGCAGACCGCCGGACGCCGCGTACGAGCCTCCGCCGAACTTGCCCCCGGCGTGGAGCTTGGTGAAGACCACCTCGACGCCGCTCAGGCCCGTGCGCGGCTCCGCGTCCACCGGGATGCCCCGGCCGTCGTCGACGACCTCCACGGAGCCGTCGGCGTAGAGGGTCACGTCGATGCGGCTCGCGTGGCCGCCGAGCGCCTCGTCGACGCTGTTGTCGACGATCTCCCACAGGCAGTGCATGAGCCCGCGGCTGTCCGTGGACCCGATGTACATGCCGGGGCGCTTGCGCACCGCCTCGAGGCCCTCGAGGACCGACAGGTGCCGGGCGGTGTAGCCGGACGACTCCCCGGCAGACCGTCCCGCGACGCTGCGCGGAGCCCCTGCGCGCGCCCGGCGGGGGGCCGCGTCGCTGGTCGAGGGCTCGCTGGTGGTCGGCACCGTCTCAGCGTAGACGTGAGGACCGACGTCGCGCCGCCGCGCCGCCGCGCCGCCCCGCGCCCTGGTGGCGGCGTCCACCCGGGTTACGCGCAGGGCGAACCCACTTGCCG
>JARIBR010000331.1 GCA_029258695.1 Quadrisphaera sp. | reverse complement strand
TCGAAGTGGGTGGGGAAGTCCGGGGCGTACTTGAGGGTCTTGAACTGCGCCTCGGAGTAGGGGTTGTCGTTGGAGACTTTCGGGCGCGAGTGGGACTTGGTGACGCCGAGATCAACTAGCAGCTGGGCGACGGGTTTGGACGTCATCGACGTTCCCCGGTCCGCGTGCAGGTGCTCCGGCGCGCCGTGGGTGGTGATGGCGGTGTGGATGAGCTCGGTGGCCATCTCAGCGCTCTCGGATTGCTCGATGCGCCATCCCACGATGTAGCGGCTGAAGATGTCGATGATGACGTACAGGTCGTAGTACACCCCCCGGGCGGGGCCCTTGATCTTGTGGGGGCACCTCCCGCTTGCGGGGGAATGTCCCAGGTCCAGACCCCCAGCGGGGCGCTGGCGTGCAGCTCGGGGCGAGCGCGGGTGGGGCCGCTGGCCTGACGCCGGCGCTCCCCGCCCATGCCGGCGGCGCGCAGGAGGCGGTGGATGGTGGACTGCGAGCACCAGTAGGTGCCCTCGTCCAGCAGCGTGGCCCAGGTCTGGGCCACCGACGCCTCGGCGAAGCGCGGTGAGCACGCTGTAGCGAGGACCTGGGCGACCTCGCCAGGGCTCAGCTTCGAGGCCGGTGCTCCGCGAGTGGCCTGCGGGGCTGGGCCCAGGACCACCGGCTGGGTGCGGCGGTGGGCGGTGGCCCGTGACTGACCTACCAGCGCGCAGGCGGCCACCATCCCCACCAGCGGCCGCAGCTCTTGCGCCGCTGGCAGCGTCACCGCCTCGAGGTGTTCGAGGACGGCGCGCCTGGCGGCGGGGTCGAGCTCGGCGGCGCGCTCTCGGACAACAGCTCCAAGAGCGCGTGTGCTTTTCCCACGACCTCCAAGGCGGCTTTGGTCTGGGCGAGCTCCTTCTCGGCCCGTTCGGCGCGGGCGAGCAGCCGCTGGTTCTCGATATCTGCGGGTGACTTCTTGTTGCTCGGGGCTGGGCGCGATAGCCCGGTGAGGGCACCAGCCTTGCGGGCTCGGCGCCACTCCGCGATGTGTGAGGAGTATAGCCCTTCGCGGCGAAGCAGCGCTCCGCGGGACGCGCCATCGGGAGCGCTGTCGTACTCGCTCAACGTCGCGAGCTTGTACTGTGCGGTGAACGTCCGCCGGCGCGGGCTGTCGCTGCGAGGACCCATCGCCCCATCGTCGCCCAGCGCGCTGGCGCCCTGGCTGTGGTCGGTGATCGTCATGTCATCTGCTCCTTTCGCCCTCCTGGAGGTCTTTACCGCCCCGATCTGGGGCGTCTCACCTCAGACTGACAGAGAGGGCGCGCGCGATGCCGATGGCACCTGGCGTTAGCAGCTGCGCCACGAGGGCCGCGCCTGGTTCGAGGTTGACGGCGCCCCCGGTGAGCGGTCGCGGTGGCTGACCTTCCACGCCCTGCGCGTGCTCGCCTCGTGGGACGCGGCCGGACCCCGATGAGCGGTTGACCACCGGGACGGCGAGCTCATGCCTGCGCAGCGACGGCGACGGCGACGGCGACGGCGGACGAGAGGCGTCTCGCGCTGCGCTTCGAGCGTGTGCTCGCCCACCCGGTCGAGCGCGCGTGGCGTGCGGTCAGCGTCCCCGACGAGCTCGAGTAGTGGTTCCCCGCCGCCGCGCGGTGGACCCCGGCGGCCGGCGAGGTCATCGAGGCCGGCGGGATGAGCGGGGAGGTCACCGAGGTCGACGCGCCCGACCGGCTCGCGTGGACCTTCGCCGGCGACCATGTCTCGGCGAACGACGCGCACGACGGGTGGGCAGAGGTGCACGAGCGCTACGCGGAGCGCTTCGGGTCGACCCAGGACCCGGACGACGCTTCGCCGCCAAGCTGCGCGACGAGGGCTGACCACGACGCCGGGACGTCGAAGACCACGGCCATGGGGCCTCGAGGGGCTGCTACGTTCGGCGCAGCGTCGCGTGCCGGTGGCAGTCCCTGTCAGGCATGGAGGCGCCGGACCGAAGGAGCACGACGATGGTCTCGTCGCCCCCTTCGCTCTCGCGTGACTGACCGCGAGAGCGCCGGGCTCACCGCCCGGACGAACCAGACGCTGAAGGCCGACACCGATGACGTGGTGGGGCCGCTGTGAACCACCGCGACCAGCCGGCGCTGGAATCGCTCGACCTCGACGTCCACCCCGCCTCCGGCCAGGGCAAAGCGGCGGTGCTGGTGCTGCCCGGCGGAGGGTTTCGCGAGCACACCGATCACGACGGCACCGGCTACGCCCGCTGGCTGAACAGCATGGGCGTCGGCGCGGTGGTGCTGCGGTACCGGTTGCGACCCGATCCCTTCCCGCTGGCCCTGCAGCAGGCACGCCTGGCGCTGGCGGCGATCCAGGACGGGCGCCTGCTGCCCGGCGCCGACGGTGATCGCGTCGGCGTCATTGGTTCCAGCGCCGGCGGGTTGCTCGCCGGGCTGTTGGCCACCGGCGCGGTGCTCTCGGTCGAGGCCGCGCCGGAGCGGGTGCCGCGGCCGGCGTTCCAGGTGCAGTCCTACGGCATCGCCGACCTGGGCCTGATCCCCGACGAGGCGGTCGCGGCGCTGCTCGGCGATGCCGTGCACCTGGCGCGTGAGCTCTCCCCGGTCACCCACGTCGACGCGCGCACCGCGCCGACCTTCGTGTGGGCCACCGCGCAGGACCCACCCGGGCTGCCCAACGCCCTCGCCTGGACCAGGGTGCTCGCCGGCGCGGGCGTGCCCGTCGAGCTGCACGTCTACCCCGAGGGCTGGCACGGTCTCGGGCTCGCTGACGGCGTCGTCTACGGCCCCCACGGCGCGGTGGCGCTCCCGCACACCGCGCGGTGGACCACCGCGTGCCGCCACTGGCTGATTCATCGAGGGATGCTCGACGACGACCAGGGCCCCTGAGGCGCCGATCGCCGCCGGGCCGTCGGGACCTGACCGGCGGCGCGCTCAACGGGAGGCGTCGGCGACTGCCTGGAGGTGGGCGCGGTAGGCCGTCCACCCGGCCGCGTCCCGCTCGGCGAGGTTCGAGGCGCCCTCGCGGCGGCCGGCCGAGCCGTCGATGAGCTCGCGCACGACGTCGGCGTGCCCGGCGTGACGGTCGGTCTCGGCGACGACGTGGACGAGGATGCGGTGCAGCGTGACCGAGCGGCGCTCCGGCGGCCACCACGGCACCTCGCCCACCGCATCCAGGGGCAGCGCGGCGACGGTGGCGTCGCTGTGCACCCACACCCGCCGGTACCTCTCGACCACGTCGTCGCGGGACTGATCAGCGGTGGCCCACAGGTCGGCGCTCTCGTCGGCATCGTCGCTCAGCCACGCCGGCTCCTCGGGGAAGGGCCCGTCGAACACGTCGCCGAGGTAACCCGACTCCACCGTGGCCAGGTGCTTGACCAACCCCAGCAGGTTCGTCCCCGTCGGTGTCATCGGGCGGCGTACGTCGTGCTCGCTCAGCCCGTCGAGCTTTCACACCACCACTTCGCGACCGTGGCGCAGGTAGCCCAGCAGGTCGTCTATCGCGTCGTCGGCCATGGGCCACCGTGGCAGACACGCAGGACATGTCCCGTCTGACGGGCGCCGGGGCGCCCGCTCGAGCGTCCCGGCGCTTCCTGCCAGGCCAACAGCGGGCGGCGCCCGGTGTCCGTCAGCCGTCCTCGTCGCCGTGGCCCCAGGGGGAGTGCGCGGTGATCAGCGCGGTGATGACGAGCACCGCCGGTTCGGCGTCTCGGGAGAGCGCTGCCAGCGCCTCGACGGCATGAGGTGCGGTGGAGGCCGCGATGCGTTCCGAGCCGAGCGCGACCTCGCGTCTGGCCTGGTCAATGGCGGCGTCGAACCCGGTCTCGGGATCACGCAGGGGCACCTCGGTGGCACGGGCGTGCGCGGTGATCTCCGGGTCGGGGTGCGCCGCGACCCGCTCCATGACGGGCTCGATCACCTCCCCGAGGCTGACCAGGGCCCGGCTCAGGCTCAGCTGCACCTCCCGGTCCCCGCGTGCGAGCTGGACGGCCAGCTCCTCGGCCAGGGACTGCTTCTCGTCCTCGGGGACGAGGACGGTCGCGGCGCCAGGCGGTGCGCGCGACCTGGTCGTCGGCGGCGCGCAGCAGTTCGCGGGTGATCCACGCCCACGTGCTCTTCTCGCCGATCTTCGAGAGGGTGTGCAGCGCCTGGTTGCGGGCCTGGGCGCGCTCGGAGCCGAGCTCGTCGCGCAGGCGGGGCAGGACGGTCTGGGGTGAGAGGCGGATCAACGCCCAGGTCAGCATGTCGCGGACGAAGAAGTCCGTCTCGATCGCGCGCCGCTCGACCAGGGTCTCGAGCAGCGCCGGCTCGGGGCTGGTGCCCAGCGCCATCGCCGCCTGGAGGCGTGCGGACGGGTCCTGGGCGTTGACGGCGTCGATCATGCGGGCGTGTCGTGCCGTGGGGCGTGTCGTGTCCATGGCGGCCACCTCCCGACGTCCGCTCCACGCCTCGTCACGGTGTCAAGGTCAAGTCAGCCCAGCGAGGCCGGTTTGCGCTCTACGGTGCCGCGACGACCACCGGGGACGCGCTGACGACCACCGTCGGCCTCGATGACGACACCGGGGCGTGGCGCCCGCGGCGTCGTAGACGTCAGCGCCCGCGCCGGCCGGATCCCTCCGCGTCTCGAGCGGTCTCGTGGGACGAGGACGGGGCTCAGGGAGGCGAGCAGCGGGTCCGCAGGGTGGTCACCCCCGGTCCGATGAGCTGGTCGCAACCGACCTCCCGTCCGGCCATGGCCATCGTCAGCGCGAGCGTGGTGCCGGTGACCAGCGGGCCCGTGCCGGTGGCGAAGGGGCCGTCGGTCGCCTCCAGGCGCAGCCCGGCGACGGCGGTGCGGCTGGGCACGGTGAAGTCTCGGCTGGCGTAGAAGCGGGCGACCTCGGTGACGGCGACGACCGGGGTGACGTGGTCCAGCCCGAGGGGGTGCCGGATGTCCTGGGCGTGGACGACGACCTCGCCCAGCCACGCGGGGGTGTGGCCCGAAGCGGCCGTGGTGCTGGAGATGGTGGCCCGGAAGCGCACGCGCGTCTCGCCGGGGGTCGCTCCGCGGTGGTCGCCCAGGCGGCGTGCGTTGTGCAGGTCGAAGTCGAAGCGCGCACCGACGACGCTGGCCAGCCAGCGCGCCCGCCCGATGCTGGCCGCGGCGCTCAGGTGGGCGAGGACCTCCTCGACGGTCCAGCCACCGCACAGCGAGGGTCGTGCCCACTGCTCGTCGGTGAGGTGGGCGAGGTCGTCGGCCAGGGCAGCACGCTCGGCGCGGACTGCTGCCCACAGCTCGGCTCTCGGGGCGGTGGGGGTGG
>JARIBR010000302.1 GCA_029258695.1 Quadrisphaera sp. | reverse complement strand
CGCAACACAATAGGTGCCGATTCCAAGCGCACCGACTTCTCCCTCGCCGCCTGAGCGAGGTCTAGAGGTCCGTCGGCCCGGGAGCGCTCCCGGCCCGGGTACCGGCGACAGCTAGGGAGCCACTGCTGCCACGTGTCGTCATCGCACGTGGTGGAACACCCAGATGACTGAGCCCGTCAGCAGCGTGCCTGCGCGAGTGCTGGGGCTGAGAAAATCCACAGCAGGCTGCACTCGGAGAAGCCCTGGTGGTACGACGACGGACGCGGGTTCGATTCCCGCCACCTCCACACCCCGCAACACCGAAGGCCCGCCCCTCCAGGGGGCGGGCCTTCTGCTGTGGTGCTGCGCGGCCGGCCGCGGCGGGCGGTGTGCCGGCTGGCCGGCCAGCCGGGCCGGCGGGCGCTGCGCGCCGACAGGGGACCTCGTGCGCGCGACACGCCGATCCGAGCCGCACCAACTCCCCGCTCGACGCATCGAGAGGGCACCAACTCCCCGCTCGACCCCACCGCGTCGCACGGACTCCCCGCTCGAGCGATGCCCGGACGGCTCGCCCGCGCCACCCACCGGCCGGGGAGCCGTCAGACCACGCCCTGCGCCAGCATCGCGTCGGCCACCTGGATGAAGCCTGCGATGTTCGCCCCCGCGACGTAGTTGCCGGTCTTGCCGTACTCGTCGGCGGTCTCCAGGCAGCGGTCGTGGATGCCCCTCATGATCTCCGCGAGCCGGGCCTCGGTGTGCTCGAAGGTCCACGAGTCCCGCGAGGCGTTCTGCTGCATCTCCAGCGCGCTGGTCGCGACCCCGCCGGCGTTGGCCGCCTTGCCCGGCGCGAACGCCACGCCAGCGTCGCCGAACACCTTGATCGCCCCCGGCGTGCACGGCATGTTGGCACCCTCGGCCACCACCGTGGCGCCGTTCTCGACCAGGGTCTTCGCGTGGCTGTCGTCGAGCTCGTTCTGCGTCGCGGAGGGCAGCGCCACGTCGCAGGGCACGTCCCACACGCTGCCGCCCTCGACGTAGCGGGCGCCGCCCCCGCGCAGCTCCGGGTACTCCGCGATGCGGGCGCGCCGGCCCTCCTTGATGTCCTTGACGAGCTCGAGGTCGATCCCCTTCTCGTCGACGACGTACCCGGCGGAGTCCGAGCAGGCCACGACCGTGCCGCCCAGCTCGTGGATCTTCTCGATGGCGTACACGGCCACGTTGCCCGAGCCGGAGACGACGACGCGCTTGCCGTCGAAGGACTCGCCGCGAGCCTTGAGGATCTCGTCGGTGAAGTAGACGACGCCGTACCCGGTGGCCTCGGTGCGCACCTGCGAGCCGCCCCACGTCAGGCCCTTGCCGGTGAGCACGCCGGCCTCGTAGCGGTTGGTGATCTTCTTGTACTGGCCGAACAGGTAGCCGATCTCTCGCGCGCCCACACCGATGTCCCCGGCGGGGACGTCGGTGTGCTCGCCGAGGTGGCGGTAGAGCTCGGTCATGAACGCCTGGCAGAAGCGCATGACCTCGCCGTTGGACTTGCCCTTCGGGTCGAAGTCCGAGCCACCCTTGCCTCCGCCGATGGGCATGCCGGTGAGCGAGTTCTTGAAGATCTGCTCGAAGCCGAGGAACTTCACGATCCCCAGGTACACCGAGGGGTGGAAGCGCAGGCCGCCCTTGTACGGGCCGAGGGCGGAGTTGAACTCCACCCGGAATCCCCTGTTGACCTGGATGTTGCCGGCGTCGTCGACCCAGGCGACGCGAAAGATGATCTGCCGCTCCGGCTCGCTGAGACGGCGCATCGCCGCGGCGTCGGCGTACTGCGGGTGCTTGGCCACGACGGGGCCGAGGCTCTCGAGCACCTCGCCGACCGCCTGGTGGAACTCCGTCTCGCCGGGGTTGCGCTGGAGGACCTCCGTGTAGATGGCGTACAGCTTCTCGTCCAGGTCAGGCACGGCGGTCTCCCTCGACAGTGATCAACGGGTGCGCGCAGAGGCTAGCGGGTGCGCGCCCGGGGATCAGGCGCGCTGGCCCTTCCCCTGCTCCTCCACGGTCTTCTTGAGGGTCGCGAGGGTCTCGTCGATGCCGCGGGTGATGTCCTCGTCGCTGCCGTGGGGGGAGTGGATGCGCACCTCGACCACCGACCCGTCGCCGCTCGCGGTGACGTCGAGGGAGCCGGCGTACTCGGAGCCGCCCTCCGAGCCCCACGCGATGTGGCGCTGCGCCTCGTCGACGCGGAAGTACGCCTCTCCCTCCACCTCCTGGCCGCCGGGGAGCTCGGCGACGGTGTGGACCTCGTCGGAGCCACCGGTGCGGTGGGCCTCCTTCATCGTCGCGAAGTACTCCGGGAGGTTCTCCACCTCGGAGAGGTAGGCGAACAGGGTGTCGGCGGGGGCCGAGACGGTGGTCGAGCGTGTGCTGTCGACGGTCACGGGGAGCTCCTCGGGGCGGTGGTGGCTGGTGACCCGTGTCTACCGCGTCGGCGCTGCCCCCACCCCCCGACAGCTCAGACCAGCGTCACGCCGGCCGCGCTCATCTCCTCGCGCGCCTCGACGTCGTCGTCGCTCGACAGCGCCACGTAGCGCGTCGCCTCGAGCGGGACGAGCACGCGGTACCCGGCGCGCGCGCCGTCCACGGCGCTCGCCTTGACGCAGTAGTCCCCGGCGAGACCGACGACCACGAGCTGGTCGATCCCGGCCTCGTCGAGCATCTCGCGCAGACCGGTGCCCACCGTGGACCCGTCGGCGAGGTCGGTCTCGGAGAACGCGGAGTAGCCGTCCTCGGCGCCCACGCCCTTGCGGACGCGCAGCGGGTCCCCGCCACCGGGGGAGGCGATGACCAGCAGGTCGTCGACGAGCTCGGCGCCCGGGGTGCCCGCGACGCAGTGGACGGGCCACAGCCCTCCGTCGGCCTCAAAGTGCGGGGTCGAGGCCGGGTGCCAGTCCTGGGTGTAGACCACGAGGGCTCCCGCGGCCGCCGCAGCACGCACCTCGTCGTTGATGACCGGCACCACCTCGGTGCCGCCGGGGACGGAGAGGGAACCGTCCTGCGCGGCGAAGTCGCGCTGCATGTCGACGACGAGCAGCGCGGTGGTGGGGGTGTAGGTCTGGGCCACGACCAGGACGCTAGGGGACGGGGGAGGTCTCGTCCAGAGCGTCGTGCCGGTCGGGTCGCAGCGCTGGGGTCGCTGACGCCGTGCTGGCGCCGTGCTGACGCCGTGCTGGCGCTGTGCTGCCGAGGTGGCGCCCACGGCCCCCGTGAGGTGCGCCGGTCCGGTTCGCCCGGATACCGTCGCGGCGTGCACCAGCCACCGAAGGACCCGGCTGACGTGCCACGCGTGGCGCCGGGAGGGACCTCGGGGGGCGCGCTGGACGCACGCGCGGCCGACCTGGGGGCTGAGGACGTCCTGCTGTTCCGGCGGATGCCCGGCGGCGGGTGGCTCCACGTGGGCGGGATCGGGCGCAGCGCCGGCTGGGCGGGGCACGTGGTCGACGACGAGGCGAGAGAGCCGCTGCTGGCGCGGGCCTCGACCTCGCGCGCGACGGTGCGGGTGCTGGCCACCACGCCCACCGCGGTCGCCGGGCCCTTCTCTGCGGGAACCGCCGCGCTCGTGCCCGTCGAGGGCGAGGGCGTCGACGTGGTCGCCGTGTGGGGCCACCCCCGGCGCAGCGAGGCCCTCATGGCCGCGAGCGACGCCGACCTGCGCGCGGCCTCCCGAGAGCTGTTCGCCGCGGCCAGCGCGGAGGGGGCCGGCTCGACCGAGCGCCTCGCCCAGGAGCTGCTCGTCCTCCACGCGGTGCAGGAGGTGACCACGGCGCTGGACCTCTCGCCGGAGGAGACCCTCGCCCGCGTCGCCGGCGTCCTGGTCGCCGCCGTCGGGGCGCAGCTGGCCGTGGCCTGGGCCGACGGCGCCCAGTCCCAGCTGGTCCGCGGCGTCGGCGGCGCAGGCCCCCCGGGCACCGATCACGCGGGTGACGACGACGCGACCGCCGCCGCTCGCGCCGCCCGCGAAGCGCTGGCGCAGCGCGGCACGGGCCCCGGGGCGGAGCCCGGGGGAGCGCTGCGCTGCGACGACGCCCGCCAGGCACCGCTGGCGGCGCCGCTGTCCCCCGCCGACGGGGTCCTCGCCTACCTCGCCGTCGCTCTGGAGGTGCCCGGCGGGGGTGGGGTGCTCCTGGCCCGGACCACCGCGCTGGAGCGCGAGGCGAGCGGTGAGAGCGCCGACGCGGCCTTCGACGGCATCGCCGCCCGGCTCACCACCCAGGTGGCGCGCGCCGCCCAGTCGCTCGTGGCCGTCTCCCTCGCCCGGCGCCACACCGAGGAGCAGCTCGACGCCACGCGCCTGCGCCTGGGCCAGGACTCCCTCACCCAGGCAGCCAGCCGGCACCGCTGGGACGAGGAGGTGGCCCGCGCCCAGGAGCTCGTGGACTCCGGGGTCCCCGTCAGCGTCGCCGTCCTCGACCTCGACGAGCTCAAGTGGGTCAACGACACCCGCGGCCACGCGGCGGGCGACGCCGTGCTGCAGACCTGCGCCGAGGCGCTGCGCGGGGTGCTGCGCGGCGGGAGCGACGTCGTGGCGCGCACGGGCGGCGACGAGTTCGGCGTCATGGTCGCCCGCGCCACCGACCTCGACGCGCTCGCCGCTCGCCTGCGCTCGGTGGACGGCTCACCGACACCCGTCGGGGTGCCGCTGCGGGTGTCGGTGGGCGTCGCGCAGGCCGAGGCCGGCGGCACCGTCGACGACGCGCTCACCCGTGCGGACGCCGCGATGTACGCCGAGAAGCGCCGACGGCGCGCCGAACGGGGACAGCGGCGCGGCGAGCCCGACCCGCGCGGGGCCCAGCCCTGACCATGGGCGGGTGAGCCGTCATGCCCGCTGAGCACCCGTCGCCGGTCCCCGCGCTGTCCCTGCGGGGGCTGACGAAGGTCTACGGGAGCGTCCGCGCCGTCGACGACCTCAGCCTCGACGTCCCCGTCGGGTCCTTCTTCGGCGTCGTGGGCCCCAACGGCGCGGGCAAGACCACGACGCTGTCGATGGCCACCGGCCTCCTGCGCCCCGACGCGGGGTCCGCCGCGGTGCTGGGGATGCCGCTGTGGGACGACGACGCCTCGCTGAGCGCCGGCAAGGCGCTCCTCGGGGTGCTCCCCGACGGGCTGCGGCTCTACGACCGGCTCAGCGGCGCCGAGCTGGTGCGCTACGCGGGGCTGCTGCACGGGCTGAGCAGGGCGGTGGCGGTCGAGCGGGCCCGCGAGCTGCTGGACGTCCTGGACCTCGCCGGGGCCGCGCGCAAGCTCGTGGTCGACTACTCCGCGGGCATGACCAAGAAGGTCGCGCTGGCCTGCGCCCTCGTCCACGCCCCCCGGGTGCTCGTGCTCGACGAGCCCTTCGAGGCCGTGGACCCCGTCTCGGCGGCGGGCATCCGCGAGATCCTCGAGTCGTTCGTGGCCGGGGGCGGCACCGTGGTGCTCTCCTCCCACGTCATGGACCTCGTCGAGCGCCTCTGCGACCGGGTGGCCGTGGTGGCCGGCGGGCGCGTGCTGGCGGCGGGGACCACCGCGCAGGTGCGCGGGCCGGGCACGCTGGAGGACGCCTTCGTCGCCCTCGTGCGGGGCGCGCGCCCGAGCGCTCCGGCGGGTGGAGCCGCCTCGGCCGGTGGTGTGCCCCCGGCTCCCTTGGGGTGGCTGCGAGGAGGAGCGTGAGCGTCGCCGTCCTCGCGCGCCGCCCGGGAGCCGCGAGCCGGCGCGGACCGTCCACCGCGGCCCTGGCGCGGGTCCTGGTCACCCTCAAGCTCCGCTTGCTGCGCAACTCCCTGCGGCGCAGCCCCTGGCAGGTCGTCGGCCTGGCGCTCGCGGCGCTCTACGGGCTGGGCATCACCGTCAGCCTCGTCGCCGGCCTCGTCGCGCTGCGCGGCGCCAGCGTCGAGGTGGCCGGGGCCGTCGTGGTCCTCGGGGGATCCGCGGTGATCCTCGCGTGGGCCCTGGTGCCGCTCGTGGCCTTCGGCACCGACGCCACGCTCGATCCCGCTCGTCTCCTGCCCTACCCCGCGCCCGCCCGCGCGCTCGTCCCGGGTCTGGCGCTGGCCGGCGTGGTGGGCCTGCCCGGGCTCGTCACCGCGCTCGTCGCCGCGGGCACGGTGGTGACGTGGTCGCGCGGACCCGTGGTGACGGTGGTGGCCGCGCTCGCCGCGGCGCTCGCCGTGGCGACCGCGGTCAGCCTCTCGCGCCTCTCGACGTCCGCGTTCGCCCGCCTCTTCGCCGGGCGCCGCCGCCGTGAGTGGCTCACGGTGGTGGCCCTGCTCGTTATCTCGCTGGTCGCGCCGGCCCTCGCGCTGCTCGTCAGCGCCGGCGACGGGATCACGGTCTCCCTCCCCACCGATCCCGCCGTCGTCGCGGACGTGGCCGCCGTGCTCGCGTGGAGCCCGCTGGGCTGGGCCTGGGGCGCGCCGGCAGCGCTCGCCGCCGGCCAGCCGGTGACCGCCGCGGTGCGCCTGGTCCTCGCCGCCGCCCTGCTCGTCGTCGTGCTCGACGCGTGGTCGCGCGTGCTGGCGCGCAGCCTCACCGGCGCCGCGCTCACCCAGGGGCCGCGCCGGGGCCTGGACGACGACACGAGCCGCCACGACAGCGCCGGGCCCGACGGTCGGGGCGCCAGCCGTCGCGGCCTCGCCCGACGTCCCCGCGGAGCGAGCGACGACGTGCGCGACGGCGCGCTGCTGGCCCGCCTGGAGACCACGCGCACCGGCGCCGCCATGGCGCGGAGCCTGCGCTACTGGCGCCGCGACGCCCGCTACGTGACCACGCTCGTCTCGCTCCTGGGCGTCCCCCTGATCATCCTCGTGGTCGGTGCGGCCTTCCCCCTCCCCAGCGGCGTGGTCGTCCTGTTCCTCGGGCCCGTCCTCGGGTTCTTCCTCGGCTGGGCCAGCCACGACGACGTGGCCTACGACGGCACGGCGGTGTGGATGGTGGTGGCCGCCGGTCTGCCCGGGCGCTGCGACCGGGTCGGGCGCTCCCTCGCGGTCCTGGTGTGGGCCGGTCCCCTCGTGGTCCTCGCCTGCGTGCTCTCCACGGGGATCTCCGGGCGCTGGGAGCTCCTCCCGGCGGTGCTCGGCGTGGCGCTCGCGCTGCTCGGCGCCGGCCAGGGGGTGTCCGCCATCTCCTCGGCCGCCACGCCCTACCCCGTCCAGGAACCCGACGCGAGCCCCTTCGCGTCGCCGCCCGGCAGCGTGGTCGTCTCGGTCGCCGTCCAGCTCGTCTCCTCCGTGGTCGGGCTCAGCGTCGCCTCCCCGGCGATCGCCCTGGCGATCGCCGCCTACCTGCTCACGGCGCCGGGCGCGCCGGGGCTGACGTCCTTCGGGGCGCTGGTCGCGGGCGTGCTCGTGGGCGCTGGCGCGTGGGCGCTCGGCATGGGCCTCGGTGCCCGCACCCTCGACCGCCGCGGGCCGGAGGTCATCGCCGCGCTGCAGCGGTGAGAGGGGCCGCGGTGGCCCCCCGGGCAGCCCGTCGCGCATCGTGGCCGCGCCGGCAGACCGGGTGCGCGAAGATGCTCCGATGAGCACACCGTCGTCAGCCAACTCCGTCACCGTCCGCCTCGAGCTCCCCGCACAGCCGAGGGTCGTCAGCGAGCTCACGGCAGCGGTCGAGGCGGGCGGCGGTGTGGTGACCGCGCTGGACGTCACCTCCTCCGGCAACGACCGCGTCCGGGTCGACGTGACCTGCGCCGTCCCGGACCCGACGAACACGGCCCCGCTGCTCGACGCGCTGCGCGAGATCCCCGGCGTGAAGCTCGGCCCCGTCTCGGACCGCACGTTCCTCGTCCACCTCGGCGGCAAGATCACCATCGAGCCCAAGCTCCCGATCCGCAACCGTGACGACCTCTCGCTCGTCTACACCCCCGGCGTGGCCCGCGTGTGCCAGGCGATCGCGGAGAACCCCGAGGACGCGCGCAGCCTGACGATGAAGCGCAACACCGTCGCGGTGGTCACCGACGGCACCGCCGTCCTCGGGCTCGGCGACATCGGCCCGCTCGCCGCGATGCCCGTCATGGAGGGCAAGGCGGCCCTGTTCAAGCGCTTCGGCGGCATCGACGCCTTCCCGATCTGCTTGGCCACGAAGGACGTCGACGAGATCGTCGCCGCCGTCACCGCCATCGCCCCGGGCTTCGCGGGCATCAACCTCGAGGACATCTCGGCGCCGCGCTGCTTCGAGATCGAGGACCGGCTGCGCGAGGCCCTGGACATCCCGGTCTTCCACGACGACCAGCACGGCACGGCCATCGTCGTCGTCGCCGCGCTGACGAACGCGCTGAAGGTGGTGGGCAAGAAGCTCCCGGACGTGCGCATCGCGATGGCCGGCGCCGGGGCCGCCGGCACCGCGGTGCTCAAGCTCCTGCTGACCGCCGGCGCAGGCACGGGCACCGGCGAGGTGGTCGTCAGCGACCAGCACGGAGTGCTGCACGCCGGCCGGGACGACGTGCACGAGTCCCTCGCCTGGACGGTGGAGCACACCAACCCCCGCGGCGTCACCGGCACGCTGAAGGAGTCCGTGGTCGGCGCCGACGTGTTCATCGGGGTCTCGGCGCCGAACATCCTCGACGGCGACGACATCGCCGCCATGGCGGACGGGTCGGTCGTCTTCGCCCTGGCCAACCCCACGCCCGAGGTGGACCCGGCGATCGCCGCCGAGCACGCCGCGGTCGTGGCCACCGGGCGCTCGGACGCCGCGAACCAGATCAACAACGTCCTCGTCTTCCCCGGGGTCTTCCGCGGCCTCCTCGACGCCCGCTCCACCGACATCACGGCGCAGACGATGCTCGCCGCCGCCCTCGCGCTGGCGGGCGTGGTCGCCGACGACGAGCTGAACGCCGCGTACATCGTCCCGAGCGTCTTCCACCCCGACGTCGCGACCGTCGTGGCGCAGGCCGTGGTGGCCGCCGCCCAGGGCGCGGACCCCGCGCAGGCGGCCGCCGACGCGGTCGAGCTCGCCGGCGACGCGGGGAACGCCGTGCTGGAGCCGTCGACGGCGTCGTGAGGGCCGAGACCCCGACGGCCCACGCCGCGGCGTCCCCGGGAGGCGTCGCCCCGCGCGGGGTCCGCGTCGCGGTCCTCGCGGCCGTCACCGTCGTCCACCTGCTCGTGCTCTACGTCCCCCGGACACCGAGCGTCAGCACCTCGGGGCTCCGCCTCGACCTGCTGGTGCACGCGGCGGTCTTCGCCGCCCTGGCGCTCGCGGCGGTCTGGGTGAGGTGGCGCTGGCTCACGCCGACGCTCGTGGCCGTGCTGCTCGTCGTCGAGGCCGTGGTCAGCGAGGCCGTCCAGGCGCTCTGGCTGCCCCAGCGCAGCGGTGACGTCACCGACCTCGCCGCGGACCTGCTCGGCGCGGCCCTCGGCCTGTGGCTGGGGGTGCGGGCCGGGCGCTCCCGCGAGCCTGGCGAGAGCTCAGGGTCGTCGCGCTCCGGGGCCCGGGCGTGATCGACGTGCCGTCGATGGCGGGCAGGCTCCTGGTCTCGACCCCATCGCTGGTCGTCGACAGCTTCCGGCGCGCCGTGGTGCTCCTGCTGGCCCACACCTCCGCCTCGGGGGCGACGGGGCTGGTGCTGACCCGGCCCAGCGCCGTGGACGTCGACGCGGTGCTACCGGCGTGGCAGCCGTTCGTCACCGCGCCGGGTCGGCTGTTCCAGGGCGGGCCCGTGGGCCTCGACGGAGCGCTGGGCCTGGTCCGCGTCCCCGGTGTGGCCGACGGCTCGGCGAGCGGGCGCGCCGCGGAGCCCCTGGGCTTCCAGCGCCTCGTGGGCTCGTTCGGGGTGGTCGACCTCGACGCCCCGCCGGAGATCGTGGCCCCCGGCGCGGCGGGGTTGCGCATCTTCGCGGGGCACTCCGGGTGGAGCCCCGGTCAGCTGGAGGGCGAGATCGAGGCCGGTGCCTGGTACGTCCTCGACGCCGAGCCCGGCGACCCGTTCAGCGACGACCCCGAGGGGCTGTGGTCCGCGGTGCTGCGCCGCCAGCGCGGCGAGCTGGCGTGGGTGGCGTCCTTCCCCGAGGACCCGTCGATGAACTGAGGGTGACCGGACCCACCAGGCACCGAGGCGGGTGAGTCGCGGCCGTGGCGGTACCTGTTGACCTCCCACGTCTTCCACAAGGTGCGCCTCCTCGACATGGCCCTGGCGGAGCTCGAGCAGCTTCTCGATGGTGGTGAGGTCATCGAGGAGACGCGGCTCGACGGTGACGAGGTCAAGGAGCTGGTCCTCGTCCTGGAGTGGACGCGACCGCTGCACGTGGTCCTCGTCGCGGACGCTCGCCGGGGCGAGCACCGCGTGGTGACGGTGTACGAACCCGACCGCGACCGCTGGTCGGCGGATCTGCGAAGGAGAACGCGATGACGCGCTGCGAGAGGTGCGACAACGGTGAGCGCCGACCGGACAAGCGGGCGCAGCTGGCCGAGAAGGACGGCCGGGTGGCGCTGGTGCTCGGCGTTCCCGTCGAGGTCTGTGACGCGTGCGGGGAGGTGTGGCTCGACATGGAGGTCGCCAAGCGCCTCGACGAGCTCTTCCGGCGGATGCTCTCCTCCGATCTGGAGGTCGCGACGCGGCACTACGACGCCGCCCTGACCACGGCGGCCTGACCCGTGCGCGGCTTCGTCGCGGAGAACGGTGTCGAGGAGACGTGCCTGGACTACTTAGCCGACGCGGGCTGGCAGGTCCTCCACGGGCCGGACGTCGGCCCGGACCAGCCGGGCGCCGAGCGGGCGTCGTTCCAGGACGTCCTGCTGGAGGGCCGGCTCCGGGCTGCTGTGACCCGGTAGAACCCCCAGTTGTCGGCGGCCTCGGTCGACAGCGTGGTCGCGACCGTCCGCCGCCCGGAGAGCGCCGACCTCATGGCGGAGAACTGGCGCGCGCACCGGCTTCTCACCGCGGGCGTGCCGGTCGACCGCAGGAGGCCGAGCGGCGAGCTGCGGCACGACGTCGCCCGCCTGCTCGACCTCGAGGACGTGGGGGCGAACGACTTCGTCGTCGTCAACCAGCTCACGGTGGTCCAGGACGGGCACCAGCGCCGCGCGGACGTCGTCGCCTACGTCAACGGCATCCCCCTCGCCGTGCTCGAGCTCAAGGCACCGGGCCAGGAGGGAGCGACGCTGGGCGGCGCCTTCCGGCAGCTGCAGACGTACGCCCGCGAGATCCCCGCGCTCATGTCGTTCACCGCGGTCTCGGTCATCTCCACCGGGACCCAGTCGCGCGTCGGTGCCCTGGGGGGTCGTCGCGAGCACTACGCCGCATGGCGCACCGTCGACGGCGCGGAGCCGGACCGGGGGCGCCTCGAGCTGGACGTGCTCGTCGAGGGGGTGTTCACCCCGCACCGCTTCCTCGACCTCGTCACCAGCTTCATCGCCTTCACCGACGAGCGCTCCGGCCTGGTCAAGCGCATCGCCAAGCCGCACCAGGTACACGCCGTCAACCTCGCCGTGGGCGCCACGCTGGAGGCGGTCTCCCGAGGGGACGGGCGCGCTGGGGTCGTCTGGCACACCCAGGGATCGGGCAAGAGCCTGGAGATGCTGTTCTACGTCGGCAAGATCATGCGCGAGCCGCGCATGGCCAACCCCACGGCGGTGCTGCTGACCGACCGCAACGACCTCGACGACCAGCTCTTCGACGAGGTCTTCGCGCCGACGCGCAGCCTCCCGGAGACGCCCGTGCAGGCGACGTCGCGGGAGAACCTCCGTGACCTGCTCGCCGCCCGCGCGTCCGGCGGGATCATCTTCTCGACGATGCAGAAGTTCGGACTCGGGCAGGCCGACCGTGACGCGGGGCGGCGCTTCCCGGTGCTGACGGACCGGGGCAACGTCGTCGTCATCGCCGACGAGGCGCACCGCACCCAGTACGACCTCATCGACGGCCTGGCGGCCAACCTGCGCGACGCCCTGCCCCGAGCGGCGTTCATCGGCTTCACGGGGACGCCCATCGAGTCCGGCGACAGGAGCACCGGCGCGGTGTTCGGCGAGTACATCCACGTGTACGACCTCACCGACGCCGTGCGCGACGAGGCGACGGTCCGCGTCTACTACGAGGCACGCCTGGCGAAGGTCGAGCTGCCGGAGGAGGTCCGGGAAACCCTCGACGACCAGTTCGCCGCGGCCACCGAGCGCTCCGAGGACGAGAGCCGGGAGCGGCTCAAGGGTCGCTGGGCCCGCGTGGAGGCCGTCGTCGGCGCTCGAGCCCGCATCCAGCAGGTGGCCGCCGACCTCGTCGAGCACTGGGAGGCGCGCCGAGACCAACAGGTGGGCAAGGGTCTGGTCGTCTGCATGTCGCGGCGCATCTGCGCCGAGCTGTACGACGAGATCGTCGCGCTCCGGCCCGAGTGGCACGGCGATGACGACGGAACCGGTCGGATCAAGGTGGTCATCACCGGCTCCGCGGCCGACGGCCCGGAGATGGCGCGGCACGTCCGACCCCAGCAGGCGATGCGGGCGCTGAAGGAACGCGCGAAGGACCCCGACGACCCGCTCGAGCTGGTCATCGTCCGCGACATGTGGCTGACCGGCTTCGACTCGCCGTCCATGCACACCATGTACGTGGACAAGCCGATGAAGGGCGCGGGTCTCATGCAGGCCATCAGGTGGTCTCGGACGCGGTGAGCGCCGCGGGCGTCATCGACATCTACGCCGCCGCCGGTCTGGAACGCCCGGACATCAGCATCATCGACGAGGGCTTCGCCGACCGGTTGACCACCGACCCCAAGCCGGACCTGCAGATCGAGCTGCTGCGCCGTCTGCTGACGTCCGAGCTGCGCAGCGTCAAGAAGACCAACGTCGTCGCCGAGCGGCGCTTCAGCGAGATGCTGGAGCGGGCGATGCGCGCGTACACCAACCGGTCGCTCGACGCCGCGGACATCATCCGGGCGCTGGTGGACCTCGCGCAGGACATGACCGCCGAGCGGAACCGCGGGGAGAGCCTGGGCCTCGCCGACGACGAGCTGGCGTTCTACGACGCCGTGCGGCAGAACGAGTCGGCCGTGCTCGACCTGGGCGACGACACCCTGAAGCAGATCGCCTCCCAGCTCGTGTCCGTCGTGCGGGCCAACACCTCGGTGGACTGGGACAAGCGCGAGCAGGTCCGAGCGCTGCTGCGCAGCAAGGTCCGTCGACTGCTGACCGTCCACCGGTACCCACCGGACCAGCAGGAGTCCGCGATCGTGCTGGTGATGCAGCAGGCGGAGCGCTTCGCCGCACAGGTGGCGGCCTGAGGTCAGGCCGCCACCCCCGCCGCCGTCAGCCCTGCGGCCCGGGGCCCTCCTGTGCGGCGTCGCGGCGGGGGACCACCACCACGGGCACCGGGAGGTAGCGCAGCATCCGGGCGGCGGTGGTGGACAGGAACGTCTGGCGCCCCTGGGCCAGGCGCGAGGACCCGAGGATGATCAGGCTCGAGGGCGCGAACTCCACGGAGCGGACGGCCTTCTTCATCGTCCTGCCGTGGCCGACGTGGACGGTCACGGTGCGCCCCGGGAGCTCGTCGCGGGTGCGCTGGAGCAGGGCCTGCGTGCGCTCGCGGACCGCGGAGTCCTTCTCGTCCTTGTCGACCTCGAGCAGGGAGACGAGGTGCAGGTCCATGCCGGCGCGCTCGGCGGCGGCGACCGCCTCGTCCACCACGTCCGCGGCCCCGGGGCGCGTGCCCACGGCGCAGTAGAGGTGCTCGATGCGCTCGGGCACGTCTCGCCCGGTCGGCGCGAGCACCACCGGCACGGGGGAGGAGTGCAGCAGGGCGCCGGCGACGGACCCCACACCCAGGCCCCTCGACGCGGGCCCCGAGGCGGCGCCGACGACCACGGCGAAGGCCTCCAGCTCGGCGACCACCGCCAGCAGGGTCTGTGCGATCGACTCCCCGACGCGCAGGTGGCTGCGCGCGGTGACGTCCGAGGGCACCGCGGCGACCGCGCGGTCCAACCAGCCCTGCGCCTGCGATCGGACGAGGTCCGTGACGTTGCCGACGGGGGGGTAGGCGACCTCGAAGGGGTCGTCCTGGCGGACGACGAGCACCACGTCGAGCTCGGCGCGCAGCGAGCGGGCCATGGCCACGGCCAGGCTCAGGGCCGCGTCGCCGCGGGCGCTGCCGTCGTAGGCGACGACGTACCGCGCGCGGGTCATGACCGGCTCGTCTCGGCGAGCCCGGCGAGCCCGGCCAGCCCAGCGAGCTCGGCGATGACGGCGTCGGCGGCGGAGCGGCCCATGCGCAGCGCCCCGTCGACGTGCTGGTAGCCCTCGGCCGCGATGTCGGAGCACGCCCAGCTGATCGGGCCGACGGGGGCGGCCTGGTCGGCGCCGTAGCGGGAGAGGCCCCCCAGGTCGAAGCTCGCGGCGTAGGCGCCGCGGGTCCACTCCTCGCTGCCCCAGTCGGACTCGTAGTACACCACCGGGTGCAGCGCCTCCTCCCCGAGGAAGCCGGCGAGGGACTCCAGGACCGCGGCGCGGCGGTCCTCCTCCGACAGCGTGAAGAGGTGGTCCGCCTTGACGTCGGAGACGAAGCCGACCAGCGTGCCGCGCCCGTCCTCGTGGTTGGTGTTGTCGTAGACCTCCTGCACGAGCGAGGCCGCCCCGAAGCCGGTGCCGGACAGGCCGTCGGCGCGCCAGAACGGCGTCTCGTAGACCGCGTGGACCTTGATGACCAGACCGAGGGAGAGGTGCTGGTGCAGCTGGTGCTGGCGCCGGGGCAGCGGGGGGTCGAAGCTGATCCGGGTGTAGAGGTTCGGCGGCACCGCGACGACGACGCGGCGGGCGGCCACGGTGACGCGGTCGGAGGTCACGACGACGCCGCCCTCGCCCGGGCCCTCGTGCGTGCGGGTGATGGTGCGGACCGGGGTGGACAGGTGCACGTCGTCGCCCAGCGCCGCGGCCATCGCCTCGGACACGGACTGCATGCCGCCGACCACGCGGCGGTCGAGGATGAAGTCCTCGTCGGTGAGGTTCGTGAAGGAGCCCGCGGAGGCCGCCATCAGCACCGCCTGGAGCACCGAGAAGGAGGTGGCGGGCTTGGTGAGCATGCCGCCGGCGACGAAGAGACCCACGTCAGCGCACGCCTCCTCGTCGTCGGACTGCTGGCGCAGCCAGTGGTCGAAGGAGATGGTGTCCAGCTCCTGGGCGCGCGGGTGGGCCCACGGCTCGTGGGGCCCCACCTCCGCGGCCAGGTCGTCGAGCAGCCCGGTGAGCCGCTCGATCTCCAGCGCCGTCTTCTCGCCCACGGGAAAGTCGCCGCCGCTGTAGCGGGTCCGCGTGCCGTCGGGGGCGAGGTAGACGGACTCGCCCTCGCGGTAGCGCGAGAAGGTCTCCATGCCGAGCTCGTCGAGGAGGCCCAGCAGCTCGGTCTGGTCCGGGGAGACCCACTGGCCGCCCACCTCGAGGACGGCGCCGTCGACGACGTCGGTGTGGGTGCGCCCGCCGACGCGGTCGCGCGCCTCGAGCACGGCGACGCTGGCTCCGGCGGCGGCGAGGCGGCGCGCGGCCATCAGCCCCGCCGGGCCGGCGCCGACGACGACGACGTCGCGCTCCAGCGTGGTGTGCTCGCGCACGGGGGGTGTCGGTGGGTTCACGGGGTGACTCCTTCGTCCGGGCGAGAGCTGGTCGGCCTTGCGCTGGTGTAAGTTAATGAATGGTGTTCATCAAAGCGCACCCCACGGTCCCCCGTCAACCGCCCCGCGACGACCGCCGGGCTGCGAGGCGGTCGTCCGGGACCGAGCAGACGACGGGAAGGACGCCCCGGTGCCCCAGCAGACCGACGGACCGCTCGTCGTCCGCCGCCGACGCCGCGGGCGCCCCCCGGCCGCCGTGCTGTCGCGCAGCGGCATCACCGCCGCAGCGATGGCGCTGGTCGACGCCCACGGCCCTCGGTCGTTGACGATGTCCGCGCTGGCCGACCGGCTCGGCGTCGCCCCCTCGGCGCTGTACAACCACGTCGCCACCAAGGACGAGCTGCTCGGCTGGCTGCAGGACCACGTCAACGCGCACGTCGACGTGTCGTCCTTCGCCGAGCAGCCGTGGCGGGACGCCGTGGCGCTCTGGGCGCGGTCCTACCGGGGCGCCTACGCCCAGCACCCCGCGCTGGTCCCGCTCATCGCCACGGCGCGGGTCGCCGGCGCCCCGCACACGGTGGCCATGTACGAGCACGTCGCGGCCGGCCTGACCGCGGGGGGCTGGCCGCAGGACCTGGTGGCGGACGCCGTGGTGGCGCTCGAGTCGTTCGTGCTCGGCTCGGCGCTGGACGTCTCGGCGCCCGGTGACATCTTCGAGCCCGGAGACCTCGAGCCGGTCGCCCCCGCGCTGAGCGCCGCGTCGGCGGCCCGGACCGCCGACGACCCGGCGCTGGCCGCCTTCGAGCTCGGGCTCGCGGCCATGGTCGACGGCCTAGCGTCGAGGGTGGAGCGCGAGACCTCGGCGCGGGGCCGGTGCGGAGGCCTCGCCGGGCGGTCCTCGTTCGACGGCACCCCGGAGCGCTGGCAGGGTGGTGGCGTGACTGACGCGACGAACGGCCCGACCGAGCCCATCGACTCCCTGACCGACCCCGCCGACATCGACCACGCCGGCCTCTGGGCCGCCGCGCAGCAGCGCGTCCTCGAGCTCGTCGAGAGCGTCGACGAGCAGGCCATGACGTCGGCCCACCTCCCTGCGACCCCGGCCTGGAGCCCGCGCGAGCTCCTCGCCCACGTCGTCGGCGTCGCCGCGGACGCGCTCGCGGGCACCACCGACGCCAACGTCTCGGAGTCCTGGACCCAGGGCCACGTGGACGAGCGAGCCGACAAGACCCTCTCCGAGGTCCTGGACGAGTGGCGTGGTCTCACGGACCGGGTGCTCGCCTTCATCCCCGACGCCCCGCTGCCGACGAGGACCAGCCTCGTCGTCGACCTCACCACCCACGAGCAGGACCTGCGCGGTGGGCTCGACCGGCCGGGCGCGCGCACCGACCCCGCGCTGGACGTCGGCGTCCTGGCTTTCGGCGGCGCCTTCGCCGGCAAGGTGGCCGACCGCGGTCTCGAGCCGGTGCGCCTGGTGGGCGACCACCTCGAGGTCGTCGCCCCGCAGGGCTCGCACCCGGTCGTGGAGGCCCAGGCCACCACGTTCGAGCTGCACCGCGCGCTGTCCGGTCGCCGCTCCGCGGCCCAGGTGCGCGCCCTGGACTGGACCGGCGACCCCGAGCCCTACCTGTCGATCTTCTCCCGGTTCGGTGACCTCCACGAGAGCGACATCGTCGAGTGACCCCCTGACCTCGCGGCGCACCACGGCGGCGTGCTCACCACCCGGCATACCATCGGGGGATGAGCACGCCGCTGTCTGATCCCGACGCCCTCCCCGCCCCCTCGACCGGGGGCTCGAGCACCGGCCTCCTCGAGCGCGAGGCCGTGGAGCAGGAGGTCGAGCCGGGCGACCACGAGCGTTTCGCGCACTACGTCCAGAAGGACAAGATCATGGAGTCCGCGCTGTCCGGTGAGCCGGTCATCGCGCTCTGCGGGAAGGTCTGGGTACCCGGTCGCGACCCGAAGCGCTTCCCCGTGTGCCCCACCTGCAAGGAGATCTACGAGGGCCTGACGCCCGGCAAGGGCGACAGCGGCTCCGGCGGCGGCCCGGGCGGTTCCGGCAGCGACGCTGGCTCCGGCGGGGCGTGAGCGCGGCCACCACCGCCCCGCCGGGACCCGGCGGACGTCCGGCCAAGATCGGCAGCACCCCCGCGCTGGCGGGCATCCTCATCCTCGTCACGGCCATCGCCTTCGAGGCGCTCGCCGTCTCCACGGCGATGCCCGTCATCGCGCGCAGCCTCGGCGGCCTGCGCGAGTACGGGCTCGCCTTCTCCCTGTTCCTCACCACCTCGCTGTTCGGCATGGTGGCCGCGGGCGGGTGGGGCGACTCCCGCGGCCCGCGCGGGCCCGTGGTCACCGGCATCGCGCTGTTCACGGTCGGGACGGCCGTCTGCGCCCTGGCGGGGACCTTCGGCGTGCTGCTGCTCGGCCGTCTGATCGCCGGAGCCGGCGGGGGGCTGCTGGTGGTCTCCCTCTACCTCGTCATCGCCGCGGTCTGGCCCGACCACGCCCGCCCCCGCGTCTTCGCCTGGATGTCCTCGGCGTGGGTGCTGCCCGGACTCGTGGGACCGGTCATCGCCGGGGCGCTCGCCCAGTACGCGAGCTGGCGGCTCGTCTTCGCCCTCGTCGTCCCGGTGGCGCTGGGCGCCGGGCTGCTCCTGCGCGGCCCGATCATGGCTCTCCCGCTGCCGCCGCGCGTCAGCACCAAGCGGGCGCCGCGCGCGGCCGACGGCATCGTCGTGGCCCCGCGCGCCCGCCTGCTGGCCGGCGCCGCGCTCGCGCTCGGCGCCCTGGCCGCCCAGTGGGGCACCACGGCGCTGCGGCCGCTGCCGCTGCTGGTCGCGGCCGTGGGCGTCGCTCTCGTCGTCACCGCGGCCGCGCGGCTGCTGCCCGCCGGGGTGTGGCGCGCGGCGCGCGGCCTGCCCGCGGTGGTGGGGGTGCGCGGGCTCTACACGGCCTGCTTCACCGGGACCGAGGCCTACCTGCCGCTCATGCTCGTCACCGTCGCGGGCTTCACGCCCGTCGCCGCGGGTCTGGCGCTCACCGGGGCTGCGGTGGCGTGGTCCTTCGGCGCCTACCTCCAGGGCCGACCGGACCTGCGCCTGCCGCGCCACCGGCTCATGGCGGTCGCCGGGGTGATCGTCGCGGTGATGGTGGGGTCGCTGGTGCTCCCCGCGCTCGGGGTGCTGCCGTTCTGGAGCGCGCTGGTCTTCTGGACCCTCGCCGGGCTGGGCATGGGCCTGGGCATGACGAGCACGTCGGTCCTCGTCCTCTCCTTCGCCCCCGCCGGGGCCCAGGGACGCAGCTCATCGGCGCTGCAGCTCTCCGACGCGCTCGGCTCGGTCATCGGCATCTCGATCGGCGGGGCGCTGCTGGCGCTCCTGCACGTCCCCGGCGGCTCAGGAGCCACCTTCGCGGTGGTCTTCGGCGTGCTCGCCCCCATCGGGGTGCTCGCGGCGGTCTTCGGCAACCGCTCGCGCCCCGCCGATCACGGCGGGGCCGCTCCGGCGCGGGTCGCCTGACCTACCCTCGACCCGCGATGACTGCTCTTCCCGACCTGTTCACCTCCGCCGACACGCCGGCACCGGACCCCACCGCTCCCGGCCCCGGAGCCTCCGGCGCCCGGCCCCTGAGGCTCTGGCAGGCCAGGGCGCTGGCCGCCTACGACGAGGCCGTGGCGGCCGGCT
>JARIBR010000294.1 GCA_029258695.1 Quadrisphaera sp. | reverse complement strand
CTGGTCACCCACGTGTGGCGCGGCGGGCAGCAGGTGGTGGGCCCGCGCTGAGCGGCGCCGCAGCCGTCGGCGGCGATGCTCTCGGTGGCGCCGCCCGTCACCGCCCGCGGCCCACCAGCCCGCTCCGGTAGGCGAGCACGACAGCCTTGGCACGGTCGTGCGAGCCGGTCTTCATGAGGATGCGCGAGACGTGCGTCTTCACCGTGGCCTCGCTGAGCACGAGGTGGTCCCTGATCTCGACATTGGTCATCCCGTTCGCGACGAGGGCGAGGACCTCTCTCTCGCGGGGCGTGAGGCGCTCGAGCAGCTGGGGGGCCGGGGCGCCGGGGTCCGGCAGCGCCGCGAGGGCCGCGATCACGGCGCCGGCCACCCCGGGGTCGAGCCAGGCCTCGCCGGCGGCGACGGCGCGCACGGCGGGGAGGAGGTCTCGCGGCGCCGCCCCCTTGAGGAGGTAGCCGCTGGCACCGGCGCGCAGGGCCGCGTGCACGGCGTGGTCCTCGTCGAAGGTGGTCACCACGAGCACCTTCACGAGGTGCCCGGAGCCCGACGGCCCCGCGGCGTCGGAGGTCAGCAGGCGGGTGGCGGTGACGCCGTCCATCCCGGGCATCCGGACGTCCATGACGACGACGTCGGGCCGGTGGGCGCGCGCCAGCTCGACGGCCTCGGCGCCGTCACCGGCCTCGGCGAGCACCCGGATGCCTTCGCCGGCCTGCAGCAGCATCACCAGCCCGGCGCGCACCAGCGGCTGGTCCTCGGCGACGACGACGCTCACCTCGGGAGCGGCGCTCACGCGGCGCTCGGCTCGTCCACCGCGCCGCTGCGGGCCGGCCTGCTGACCGCGACACCGGCACGGACAGGGAGCTCGGCGCGCACCCGGTAGCCGTGCGGGGTCTGCGCCGACTCCAGGTGCCCGCCGGCCAGGGTGACCCGCTCGGCCAGCCCCTCCAGCCCGTGCCCGGAGGAGAGGACCGGGCCTACCCCGGGGCGCTGGCCCCCGCCACCGCCGGAGTCCCGGACGCTCACCTCCAGGTGCTCGGACCACCTCAGCTCGACGGTCACGCGGGCACCCGCGCCGGCGTGCTTGGTGGCGTTGGTCAGCGCCTCCTGCACCAGCCGGTACCCGGCGAGGTCCACGCCCGGGTCCACCGGCACCGGGTCGCCATGGACCAGCAGGTGGGCGTCCAGCCCTGACTCGCAGGCTCTGGACACGAGGGACGGCACCTCGAGGAGACAGGGCCTCGGGGTGTCCCACGCTCCGCCCGGGCTGTCGTCGGTGGCGCGCAGCAGCCCCAGCAGCCGGTGCAGCTCGTCCATCGTCTGGGCGCCGGCGCCCTCGATGACCTCCAGCGCCCTGGCCACCCGGGGGTCGGCGCCGTCGGCGAGCCCGCGGGCCCCGGCGGCCTGGAGGAGCATCGCGCTGACCCCGGCGCTGATGATGTCGTGCAGCTCGCGCGCCAGGCGCAGCCGCTCCTCCCGCAGCACCTCCTGGGCACGCATCTCGCGCTCCTGCTCGGCGCGCTGCTGAGCACCGAGGCTGAAACGCGCGAACCCCCACACCGCCAGTGCCATCACCATCCACAGGACGAGCGCGCCGACGAGGACGACGGGTCGATCAGCTGGAGCAGACGAGCGCGTGACGTTGACTCCGTGCAAGGTGAAGACGGCAGCACACCCGCCCAGGGCCACCGCTGATCGACGACGAGATGCGGTCCGTGCGACGGCGTGCAGCGCGACCAGGACGCCCATGAAGAGCTGGACGTCGGGGAAGAGCAGCCCGATGAACGCGAAGCAGCACTGCAGCAGCAGGACGAGGCCGGGCCTGCTCCACCGCAGGAACAGCGTCGCGTGCACCATCACCACCACGGGGAAGACCGCTGCCCACGGCAGGACGCCTCCGCTCCTGGTCACCCACTCGCCGGGGGAGACGAAGAGGTCGATCGTCACCACCACGGCGACCAGCAGCACCTCACGGGTCCGGTGGCGGGCGCCGCTCATCAGCACACGCCGTTCACGCGTCTGGGGGCGCTGGTCCGTCGGCTCATCTCCTGCGAGGGTGGCCGCACCACCTGCCGTGACCGAAGAGCAGGCAGAAGGGGCTACCGTCCGCACGGGACGCCTCCATCCCGCCCTCGGCGTCGTCGCCCTGTTGCTCCCCCTCTCCGGCGAGCAGCGCGGAGACGTCCGGGTCGGTGCGCCCCGCCAGGTGGGCGTGCACCGCACGCGCGGCGGCCTGCTCGTCCTGCGCCTCCTCCAGGCCCGGCACCCGGTCAGCCCGTGACCGGGCGGGCGCCGCGAGGGTGAGGGCCACCACCGGGCCCTCCTCGGAGCGGACGACCACCACGCCAGCGGTGTCGAGGACCTCCACGAGGTCACCGCCCGTGGTGGCGATCCCCACGCGCAGCCGCGGGCGAGCGCGGCCCCGTGCCAGCGCGGTGCTCAGCGGGGCCCGCACCACGATCGTCTGCGGCGTGACCAGGGCGCCGGTGCCGACCGGGGGACCCGTCGCGCCCTGGTCGTCGACGGCATGGACCCACACGCGCGACGTGGTGCTCATGGCGCAAAGCATCACGCACCGCCTGACCGTTGTCACCCTCTGGGGTCACAGATCATCCGCGGCCGCGTGTACCTCCAGGGCGGTACGTGCAGTGACCGCTCCGGGATGACGCGTCGCCCCTCGTCCCCCGACACGATTCATGGACGCGCCGACGAGGTCGCGGGCTGTCGAGGTCGACAGCACCACCCCACACCACACCGGAGGACGATCATGAACACCTGCACCCGCACCATCACCGGGTTCGCGCTCGCCGCCGCCACCGCGGTGGCGCTCGCGGTCCCGGCCAGCGCCACCGCTGTGGCGCCGGCTGCCACCGCTGCACCGGCAGCGCCCGCCCCCGCAGCGGCACAGGCGGCCAGCACCAGCGCCGAGCTCGTCGACAGGTGGTACGGGGACTTCCTCGGCCGCGACGCCGACGCCGGCAGCCAGTACTGGGTGGACCGGCTCGACGCCGGCGCGAAGCCGTCGGACGTCACCTGGGCGATCACGCACTCCAGCGAGTACCACGAGTTCCAGGTCTCGCTCGCCTACCAGCGCCTGCTGGGCCGCTACCCCGACAAGGGTGCCCAGTACTGGGTGGACGGCCTCAACAGCCAGCGCTTCCCGGTGGAGTGGGTGGTGCAGAACCTGCTCGCCTCCCCCGAGTACGCGAAGCAGCGAGGCGGGGACACCGGCGCGGTCACCGGGTGGTACGACTTCCTGCTGAACCGCTGGGACGCCGGCAGCGTCAGCGCGGGCGAGAAGGCGTACTGGGTCAAGCGCATCAGCCAGGTCGGGCGACTGGGTGCGCTGCGCGAGTTCTACTACTCCGGCGACGCCGTGCGCCACCGCATCGACATCAACTACGCCTCCCTCCTGAACCGGACCGCTGACTCCGGGGGGCTGTCGTACTGGTTCGCCCAGGAGGTGGAGTCCGACATCAACGTCCAGGTGCTCATCGCCAACACCGAGGAGTACCGCACGCGGGACCGGGGGAACGACGGCGACTGATGCTGACCGATCGCCCTGCAGGCCCCGCCGTCCACCCGCGACGGCGGGGCCTGCGTGCGGCTCGGGCGGGCGAGGACGACCCTGCCGCCGGGGCACCGGCGCCATCCCCTCAGCGCACCACCGCCACGGGGCACGCGGCGTGGTGGATCGTGGCGTGGCTGACGGAGCCGAGGAACAACCCGGCCACGCTGCCGTGCCCGCGGGCCCCGACGACCACCATCCCCGCATCCACCGAGGCCTGCGCCAGCGCGTCCGCGGCGTTCCCGCGGACCGCCCGGGCCCGGACGGCGAGACCGGGACGCCTCGAGCGCACGCTGGTCACCGCCGCCTGCGCCGCGGCGTCGGCGCCGGAGCGGGCGCGCTCGACGACGGCTGCGGCGACGGCGCCGCTGCGGATGGTGCTGTCGACCGGCCGCGACGGCTCCGGGGCGGTCCACGCGGCGACCACCTCCAGCGCCGCGCCGCGCCGTGCCGCCGTGGTCGCGGCGAAGGCCACCGCGGGCGCTGCGTGGTCGGAGCCGTCGACGCCGACCACCACCGGGAGGTCCGGTCCCGGTCGGCGCTGCTCGTCGCCGCGCACGACGACGACGGGGCACACGGCGCGCGACGTCACCGAGAACGCCACGGACCCCAGCAGGGCGCCGACGACGGCGCCTCGTCCCCGGTGACCGACCACGACGAGGTCAGCGTGCTGCGACGCGTCCAGGAGCGTGGCGGCGGGAGCGGTCAGGTGCACCTCCGTGACGACGTCCAGGTCGGTGCCCGCTGCCCGGCGGGCCAGCGCGGCGCCCTCGCCGGCGATCTCCTCGCCCACCTCCCGGGCGTCGCGCGAGAGCATCGTCGGGGTGGCGAGGACGGAGCCGATGACGTCCGCGGCGAAGAGCACCCGCAGGACAGCGCCTCGCGACGCCGCCTCGCCCGCGGCCCAGGCGACCGCCGCCGCAGCGCCGGCGGACCCGTCGTAGGCGATGACCACCCCGCCCCGTCCACGCGGCTCGTCCGACCGCTCCTGCAGCTCACCGTGC
This sequence comes from Quadrisphaera sp., assembly GCA_029258695.1. The sequence continues at coordinate 6,617 of JARIBR010000294.1, read as the reverse complement.
GTCGTCATCGTGAGGACCACCTCCGCGTCCAGCATCGCCCACGAGCAGACCCGCCACCAGAGACGGAGGTCCCGGGACGGCTGCCGACCTGCGGGCGCTGTTGCCCGCCGCGAACGCTGTTGCGACACTGTCGCAACAGCGGACGATCGAGCACGGAGGCAGCACGTGAGCAGGGCCGAGCAGGAGCCGTGCCGAGGATGAGGCGACGGCGCACCACCGCCGCGGGAGCGCTGACCGCTCCGCTGGTGCTCGTCCTCGCCGGGTGCAGCGGGAGCGCCGCAGCCGGCGACCAGGACGAGGCGTCCTTCACGTACGCCGAGAGCCAGGTCCCGGACACGTACAACCCCGTGATGCAGGACGAGCACACCGACCCGGTCACCGAGATGGTCTTCCGCGGCCTCGTGGGCCACGACGCGGCGAACCAGCCCGTGCCGGCCCTGGCCACCGGGTGGACGGTCTCCCCCGACGGGCTGACCTACGGGTTCACCCTGCGCGAGGACGTGACCTGGCACGACGGTGAGCCGTTCAGCTCCGAGGACGTGAAGTTCACCCTCGACGCCGTCCGCGACCCCGACAGCGGGGCGGCCACGCGGGCGAAGCTCGCCGCGGTGGCGTCCGTCGCGACCCCGGACGACGCGACGGTGGCGATCACGCTCTCGCGCCCCGACGCCGCGCTGCTGGACCACCTGAGCCTGGGGATCCTCCCGGAGCACCTCCTGGCGGGCAAGGACATCACCGACCCCGGGTTCGGGCGCGCGCCCGTCGGCACCGGACCCTTCGCCCTCGCCGAGGCCAGGACCGGCCAGTTCGCGGTGCTGGAGGCGAACGACGCCTTCTACGGCGGAGCGCCGCAGCTGGAGGAGGTGGTCATCACCTACGTGCCCGACGCCAGCGCCCGGGCCGTGCAGCTGGCCACCGGCGAGGTCGACGCGGCCTTCGTCGAGCCGCAGCAGGCCGCCGCGGTGCGCGAGGACGAGGACCTGCGCCTGGAGGTCTGGCCGACGGCGGACTACCGCGCGCTGCTGCTGAACATGGACGACCCGGCGTTCGCCGACCCCCGGGTGCGCCAGGCGCTGAGCTGGGCGGTGGACCGCGAGGCGCTGGTGGACGGGGTCCTGCTGGGCTTCGGCGAGCCGGCGACTGGACCGCTCGGCACCAGCGCCTTCGAGGACCCCGACGCCGCCCCGTACACCGTCGACCCGGCGAGGGTCGAGCAGCTCATGACCGAGGCCGGGTACGCCCGCAACGGCTCAGGTGGCGGCGGCACCTGGACGAAGGACGGCGAGCCCCTGACCTTCGCCATCTCCTCGTTCGCCGAGGACGACGTGCGGGTCGCCATGGGCGACGTCCTCACCACGCAGCTGAGCGAGCAGGGCTTCGACGTGCGCGCCGACCCCCAGCCGCGCGACGCGGTGCGGTGGGAGGACCTCGACACCTTCGTCATCGGCTGGGGCACGCCGTACCACCCCGACACCTCCCTGTACGGGCCCTTCCACTCCTCCCAGGTCCTCGCCGAGGGCGGCTCGAACCTCGGGAGCTACGTCAACCCCGAGGTCGACGCCGCGCTGGACGCCGGGCGGACCGCGAGCGACGAGGGGGCCGAGGAGCAGGCCTACGAGCAGTTCCAGCAAGCCGTCGCGGCCGACCCGCCGTACGTGTGGCTGGCCTACCTCCAGGCGCTCAACGCGTTCCCCGCGGACTTCGCCGGACCGCAGGAGCGCACGCTGGAGCACCACGGCTACGGGCTGTTCTGGGACGTCGAGGACTGGCACTGGGAGTGAGCCCCGGCTCCTGGGTGGTGCGCCGCGCCGCGGGCTCCGCGGCGGTGCTCGTGGTCGTGTCCCTGCTGTGCTTCGCCCTGCTCGACCTCGCCCCCGGGGACCCCGCGCGCGCGGTCCTCGAGGCCCGCAGCGGTGGGCGCGTGCCGGGGGCCGCCGCCGTGGCGGCCCAGCGCGCGGCGATGGGGCTCGACGAGCCGCTGCCCCTGCGCTACCTCGCCTGGGCCGGCGCCGCGGTGCGCGGCGACCTGGGCGTCTCCCTCGTCACCGGGCGGAGCGTGGCCGCCGCGGTGGGCGAGACCCTGCCCTGGACGCTCCTGCTGGCGGCAGCCGCCACGGTGCTCAGCGTCGTCGGGGCGCTCACGCTGGGGCTCCTCGCCGCGACGACCCGCTCGCGCTGGGTGCGGCGCGGCGTCGAGTGGTTCGTGCTGCTGCTCGGCGGGACCCCCGGCTTCGTCACCGCCCTGGTGCTCCTCCACCTGTTCGCCGCCCGGCTGCAGGTGCTGCCCTCCGGTGGTGTGGGACGCCCCGGCGAGGCGCTGACGCCCGGCGTCCTCGCCGCGCACCTGGTGCTCCCCGCCGCCGCGCTGGCGCTCGGGCACCACTTCGGGGTGTACGTGCGCCTCGTGCAGTCCGGGGTCGCCCGCGTCGCCGCCGCGCCCCACGTCGGCTTCGCCCGCGCCCGGGGTCTGCACCCGGCGACGATCACCGGTCGCCACCTGTTGCGCCCGGGCCTGGTGCCCTTCGTGACCCGGCTGGGGGTCGGGGCCGGCGGGCTGCTCGCGGGCGCCTACGCGATCGAGGTGATCTTCTCCTGGCCCGGGCTGGGCCGCCTCGCCCTGGACGCCGCCCGCAGCGAGGACCATCCCGTCCTCGTCGCCGCCGTCCTGGTCACCGCCGTGTGCGTGCTGGTGGCGAACCTCCTCGGGGAGCTGGCCGCCTCCTGGCTCGACCCCCGGGTGCGCCTGCTCGCCGCCGCCCCGTCGCCGGAGGTGGCCGCCGGTGCCCGCTGACGCCGCCACGCGCCGCAGGCCGGGAGCCCTCGTCGCCGCACGCCTGCCCTCCCCCGGGCCGGCGGTGTGGGCCGCGGTCCTCGTCCTCGCGGTGCTCGGGCTCGCCTGCGCCGGCGCGCCGCTGATCACCGACCTCGACCCGCTGTCCACCGACACCGCGGCCCGCTCGCTGCCGCCCGGCACGCCGGGGCACCTGCTCGGCACCGACACCCTCGGCCGCGACCTGCTCTCCCGCCTCCTGCACGGCGGACGCACCTCGCTGCTGGTCGGCACCACCGCGGCCGCCGTGACGGTGGGTCTCGGGGTGGCCCTCGGCGCCGTGGCCGCCCAGGGCCCCCGCTGGCTCGACGCCGCCGTCACCCGCGTCGCCGACACCATGCTCGCCCTCCCCCTGCTCGTCGTGGTCCTCGCGCTCAGCGCCGTCCTGGGCGGCTCGCTGACCGTGGTGGTCCTCGCGATCGGCCTGACCGCCTGGATGCCGGTGACCCTCGTCGCCCGCGCCGAGCTGCGCTCCCAGCGCGCCCGCGGGTACGTGCGGGCCGCCCGCTCCCTCGGGCTCTCGCCGTGGCAGGTCCTCACCCGTCACTCCCTGCCCGGGGCCCTGCCCCCCGTCGCCTCGATCGCCGCGTTCGAGGTGAGCCACGCGATCCTCACCGAGTCCACGCTCAGCTTCCTCGGGGTGGGGGTCCCGCCGAACCGGCCGGCGTGGGGCACCCTGCTGGAGGACGCGCAGTCCCAGCTCCTCACCGGTCAGTGGTACGCCGTGGCGCTCCCGGCCGCCGCCATCGTCGTGACGATCATGGCCGTGAACGTCGTGGCCTCCGCCCTCGGCGGCGGCGACGAGGGACGCGCGTGGTGAGCGCGGGAATCTCGGCGCCAGCAGCGGCGCTGTCCTGCCGCGACCTGCAGGTGCGCCTGCCCGGCGGGGCCACGGTGGTCGGCGGTGTCGACCTCGACCTGCACCGCGGGCGGGTGCTCGCCGTCGTCGGGCGCAGCGGCGCGGGCAAGAGCCTCACCGTGGCGGCGCTGGCGCGGATGCTCCCGGACGGGCTGCGGGCCAGCGGCAGCGTCGAGCTCGCCGGGCCGGGCCTGCCCGCCCCGGTGGACCTGCTCGCCCTGCCCGAGCGACGCCTGCGCGCGCTGCGAGGTTCCCACCTGGCCTGGCTGGGGCAGGACGCCACCGCGAGCCTGAACCCCACCGTGAGCGTCGGGCGCCACCTGAGCGAGACGCTGCGCGCCCACCAGCCGCGGCGCGGTCGCGGACGCCGTTCGAGGGTCCGCCTGCGGGACGAGGGACTGGCCGCGCTGGCCGACGTGGGGCTGCCCGACCCGGCCGCCCTGTGGGACGCCCACCCCTTCGAGCTCTCCGGCGGTCAGGCGCAGCGGGTGGCGATCGCCCTGGCCACGGCGCTCGACCCCGCGGTCCTGCTCGCCGACGAGGTCACCTCCGCGCTGGACGTCGTCAGCCAGGGCGAGGTCATGGCTCTGCTGCGCGCGCAGGCCGACGCGGGGCGGGCCGTCCTCCTCGTCACCCACGACCTGGCGGCCGCCGAGCGCTGGGCCGATCACGTCGTGGTGCTCGACGCCGGCCGGGTCGTCGAGCGCGGCAGCGTCGAGAGCCTGGTGGCCGCCCCGGCGACGGAGCTGACCCGGGCCTGGGTCGAGGTGGCTGCCGGTGAGGGCGCCGGGGTGACCGGGGTCGCCCCGCCACCGGACCACACGCTGGCCCCGGTGCCGTCGTGACCACGGTGGCGCCGTGAACCCCGTGGCGTCGTGACCCCCGCGCTGGAGTGCCGCGGGGTGGAGCGGGTCCTGCGCAGCCGTGGGCGGACCACCCTCGCGCTGACCGGCGTGGACCTCACCGCGGAGCACGGCGAGGCGCTCGCGCTGGTGGGGCGCAGCGGTTCGGGCAAGTCGACGCTGGTCGGTGTCCTCGCCGCGCTGGACCGCCCCGACGCCGGTCAGGTGCTGGTCGGCGGGCTCGACCCGTGGACGCTCCCCGCACGGGCCCGCCGGGCGGTGCGCCGGCGGGTGGGGCTGGTCTTCCAGGACGCCCTCGCCTCCTTCGACCCCCGGTGGAGCGTCGGGCAGGTGGTCGCCGAGGCGCTCCTCGCTCCTGCGCCAGCCCGGGTGCCGGAGCTGCTCGAGCGGGTGGGTCTGGACGCCCACCTCGCCGAGCGCCGGCCGGCCACCCTCTCCGGGGGGCAGAACCAACGCGTCGCCCTGGCCAGGGCGCTGGCGGCCGACCCGCAGGTCCTCCTCGCCGACGAACCCACCAGCGGGCTCGACGTGCTGGCCCAGGAGCGGTTCGTCGAGCTGCTCGCCGACGCCCGCGAGCGCCACGGCCTCACGGTGGTGCTGGTCACGCACGACCTGCGCCTGGCCCGCCGCACGGCCGACCGGGTGGTCGTGCTCGACCACGGCCGGGTCGCCGAGGACCTGGACGTCACCGACCTCGAGCACGCGCGGCACCCGGCCACCCGCGAGCTGCTGGACGCCGTGGCGGGACCGCCGCGCCCGAGCAGCGCCTGAACCGAGCCCCGCTCAGAGCACCTTGGACAGGAACGCCCTCGTCCGCTCGTGCTGCGGGTCCGAGATGACCTGCTGCGGGTCCCCCGCCTCCACCACCACGCCGTCGTCCATGAAGACCAGCGTGTCGCCGACCTCGCGGGCGAAGCCGATCTCGTGGGTGACGACCACCATGGTCATGCCGCTCCTGGCGAGCCCGCGCATGACGTCGAGCACCTCCCCCACCAGCTCGGGGTCCAGCGCGGACGTCGGCTCGTCGAAGAGCATGAGCTTCGGCTCCATCGCCAGCGCCCGGGCGATGGCGACGCGCTGCTGCTGGCCCCCGGAGAGCTGGCTCGGGTAGCTGTGCACCTTGTCCCCGAGGCCCACCCGCTCGAGCAGCTCGGCGCCCTTCGACCGCGCTGCCCCCCTCGACACCTTCTTCACGCCGACGGGCGCCTCGACGACGTTCTCCAGAGCCGTCATGTGGGGGAAGAGGTTGAAGCGCTGGAAGACCATCCCGATGTCGCGGCGCTGGGCCGCGACGTCGCGCTCGGGCAGCTCGTGCAGGCGTCCGCCCTTCTCCCGGTACCCCACGAGCGCGCCGTCCACCCAGAGCCGGCCGGCGTTGATCTGCTCCAGGTGGTTGATGCAGCGCAGGAACGTCGACTTTCCCGAGCCCGAGGGCCCGAGGATGCACATCACCTCACCCGGGTGGACCTCCAGGTCGATGCCCTTGAGGACCCTGACGTGGCCGAAGGACTTGCACACCGCCTCGGCGCGCACCATCGGCTCCCCGCGCGGGCCCGGTGGCCGCTCCCCCGGTGCCGGCGCCGTGCTGCTCGCGACCGTGCTCATCGCACCGCTCCCGTCTCCGCGGCACGGCGCGCGCCGCGCTGCACCCTCGTCTCGCGCGTGCCGACGCCGCGGTTGAACCGCTGCTCGAGGAAGTGCTGTCCCACCATGAGGACGCTCGCCAGCGCCAGGTACCAGAGGATCGAGGCGACGGCCATGGGGATGACCTGGAAGGTCCGCGCCCCGACCGCCTGCAGCTGGAAGCTCAGCTCGGTGGTCACCGGCACCGCGATGAGCAGCGAGGTGTCCTTGAGCATCGCGATGAGCTCGTTGCCGGTGGGCGGGATGATCACGCGCATCGCCTGCGGGAGCACGATGCGCCGCATGGTGCGCCCACGGCCCATCCCCAGGGCGCTCGCCGCCTCGGCCTGGCCCGGGTCCACCGCCTGGATGCCGCCGCGGACCACCTCGGACATGTAGGCGCCCTCGGAGAGCGCGAGGCCGAGCAGCCCGGCGATGAAGC